>DATHPO010000233.1:0-4902 GCA_035483835.1 Terriglobales bacterium | reverse complement strand
AGAGGAGAACCGTAGCCCGCAGCGGTTCCAGTGGGTGAGATAAATGCGTCCCGGCCCGCGTATTCATCTCCGCCATATGCGTACAAATCAAGACGGCTTCTGTGGTGATATACAAATCCCCCCATGATCCTAGCTTCGCGCAATGGACGCAGCGCCCCGGTTGTCGGATTTATAGTGGCATCCGGCAGTCCGGATGAACCATAGCGTCCGATGCCTTGCCCCAGGAGGCCTTCCAGCGACACGTCCAATTTCTTGTTAGCAAACGGCATTAGCGCACCAAAGCCAAGGCCATAGCCTTCGGTGGTGTTTGTATGGCCATTGGTGGTTGCGGTTGATGCGATTCGATCCCGGAAGAACCGGCCCAAGGCTTTGATCTCGAAGTGTCCCCAGCCGGGTTCAAAAGCTACCTTCGCCAAAAGATCAGGGGCTAGGTTCGTGGAGAAACCGCTGCTGTAATTGGGCAGAAATGGCAGAAGGTTAACACCAGTTGCAGCATTCGGGCTGGTGTTCAGCCCCATGATGTTCGCAGGCACGAACGCCGCCGAATACGTAGTTTCTGGTTCCTCGACGGCAAAAGCTGTCCAGACCTTGTTGTTGAAATTCTTCGTTACGCGAAATGCTCTCTGCCGCGTCCAGGTGAAGCCAACGACATACTGGCCATCCTCCCCGCCTGGTCGTAGTTCCGCTAAACTTGCAATGCCTTGTTGGTTCGTAGTTAGGAGGGACCACGTTTGGCCGGCTGTGATAGTCCAACCTGAAGGTTTATCGAGCTGAACCCAAAGTTGTCTCAGGCGTGGCGTCCACGAATTGCTTTCAACGTAATTGGCAGTTGGGGCTGCACCGAGAAAATCGGCTTCGACATATCCTTTCAGCTTTGTGCTCCCAGCGGTGCCCTGGACCAGCAGCGAGAGCTCTGAGTTACGTGCGCTTCCGCGGAACTCGCTCAGTTTTGCGTTCGATGATCCATTCAGGGGAATCGCTGAATAGCTGTTCGCAATATCTGCGTTTTCATTGCGAGTACGGAGCAGCATTGTTCCTTCCAGAAATCCGCCAGGTGTCAGAGTAAGCCCTTTGTAGTGGAATGATGTTGGTTCTTCGGAGCTCTTCGTCTCGCCAGGTTGTGACTGAAGGGCTTGTGTCGGAGGAGTCTCGCTCTGAAGCAGGACGGGATCAGCACCGGAGTTCGTCGCTGCGATCCCTGTGGTTGTCTCCAACTCCGCAATTCGATTTTGCATTTTGGCCATCTGCAACCGCATCTCTTGGATTTGCCGCTGCAAGTCGGTGATCGTGGGATCCTGATTATCGGTTTGCGCTACGCTTCCCGCGGTCGCTATTAACATCAAGATGTTGACTGAGATAACTCTCCGACTCACGATCCTCACCTTCATACTTGCTATTAATCTGGCCGACCCCACGAAGTAATGCGGGTGGTGCCATCCGCACCAGGAGAGGTCAGTTACTCAAGTCTCACGTCACCTCGTGATCCAAAGCATCGCTGGTACAGTGACGGACAGAGCGAGTGTCGAGATCAAAAGCATCGATGCAGCCTCAGATTGGGCTGACTTATACCGCGCTGCAAAGAGCACGACAACGGTAGCCAGCGGGAAGCTGGTGCAAATCAACGCCTCGCGCGAGAACGGCCTTTGGACCAGTAGTAGGCGCAGCAGGATGAACAGCATCGCGGCTTGCACGGCGACACGAGCCAGAGAGCCAGCAAGGACTCCAGCAGAAAGCCGAATTGGGTGTGCAGCCAGCACGAGCCCTACACTGAAAACCGCTACGCCCGAAGTGGCGGAGCCAATTAGCTCCAAACTGCTGGTGACGACGGAGGAAACGTGAATCTTCGCGACCACAACGGCGATTCCCAAGAGCGGTCCCCACAGCAGCGGTGATTTGAGTCCGGCTTTCAGTCCGGTGATGACCGGGTTCGAAGTCGAAGTAGCAGTCCCAGCGGCTCGGTTTCTCGCTGCGGCATCCATTTCCAGCAGCACGATCGCAAGGGGAACCGTGACATTGATAGCCAAGGCTACAAGCGCTACAGCGCCGGCACTGCTTGCGCCCAATATTGGTCCAAGAACGGCGAGACCAAATACCGGCGTGGCGGATGTGGCAAGCATCAGGCTATAAATAATCGCTGGGGTTCCGCGCAGCGACGCTATTTGTTTAAGTGCGATCCAGGCGATGACGAAGAGACCGACATGCGAAAGAATCAATGCCAGAACCAGGCGGCCTTGCCCCAATAGAAGGTCCCGAGGAATACCCGTCATGCTTACGAACAGTGCTGCGGGCAAAGCAAAGGAGAGGGCCAACTTGCTGAAACCCGCGGCTTGGTCTGCATCGAAGGTATGGCGCTTGCCGGCCAAATAGCCCAGTGCAAGCACGAAAAATATTGGGAATAGCGCTCCCACGACGTTACTGATGTTCATACGGCACCTTTTTTGGCATTTGCCTAACTTCTTTATGGCCTACGCGAGGGCTGTTTCTCCTTCATCTTGCTAAACCCGTGCTCGGGTGAGTCGAAGCAACTGTGTCATATTGTTCAGCTGGCGTTTGCCACATATGGGTGCACCATCTTCGCAGGATCGACCACCCGCTCGAATTCGTCTTCAGTTACCAATCCCAGCTTTAGTGCGGCCTGCTTTAGGGTGAGGTCGTTATCCAGCGCGTAGTGCGCAATTTTGGAAGCCTTGTCATATCCGATCACTGGCGAAAGTGCGGTAACCAGCATCAGGGAACGGTCCACGTATTCCTTGATCTTTTTCAGATTCGGTTTCGTGCCTTCGACCAGGAATTTGCGAAAGTTCGTGCAGCCGTCAGTGATGATGGTTACGGAGTGGGCGATGTTGAAGATGATGAGAGGTTTGTAGACATTCATTTCCAGGTACCCTCCGGCGCCACCGAATCCGACGGCTACATCGTTCGCCATGACCTGCACAGCGATCATGGTCAACGCCTCGGCCTGAGTCGGGTTCACTTTGCCCGGCATGATCGAAGAACCCGGTTCGTTTGCCGGAATGATCAATTCGGCGAAACCGGCGCGCGGACCGCATGACATCAAACGGATGTCGTTCGCGATCTTATAGAGGGAGACTGATAAGGTGCGTAGTGAGGCAGACAGCTGAACCAATGCGTCGTGTGCGCCTTGTACCGCAAATTTATTTGGCGCGCTGAGGAAAGGAAGATTGGCTAGCTTCGCGATTTCAGCTGCGGCAGCTTCGCCGAACCCAGGGGCAGCGTTGATCCCAGTCCCTACGGCAGTACCACCGAGAGCGAGTTGGTAGACACCCTTCAGGGCATCCTCGATGCGGTCGAGATTGTCGCTCAGCATGCCGACGTAACCTGACCATTCTTCACCCAGAGTGATGGGAGTCGCGTCTTGCATGTGGGTACGGCCTATCTTGACGACGTCCTGCCATTCTTTCGACTTTGCTGCAACGGCGTCCTGCAGTGCTTCTACGGCAGGCAGAAGTCTTTCCTTGACGCTTACCGCCGCCGCTATGTTCATCGCACTAGGAAACGAATCGTTGGACGATTGCGACATGTTGACGTGATCGTTAGGATGAACAGGCGTCTTGCTGCCCAGCGGTGTGCCCGCGAGCTGACAGCAGCGGTTCGAAATCACTTCATTCACGTTCATATTGAATTGCGTTCCGCTGCCGGTCATCCACACGTGCAAGGGAAACATGTCTTGGTGCTGGCCGGCGAGGATTTCATCGCATGCTTGAACAATGAGCCCGTATCGTTTGTCGTCCAGTCTTCCCCCTGCGTGGTTCGCACGTGCGGCGCCTTTCTTCAAAATGGCATAGGCGGCGATCATCTCCCGCGGGATCAGATCGTGACCGATGCTGAAGTGTTCGAGCGACCGCTGGGTTTGCGCTCCCCATAGCTTGTTGCTTGGTACATCGACTTCGCCAAGGCTATCTGTTTCTTTCCGAGCACCCATAACCATTACGTCGCTGATTGCAGCCATTGCTTTTACTCCTTCTCAAATTTGTTTGGTTCGGGCCAACCTCATGCCTGCCATCAAGCAGGCGTCATCGACGAGTTTCACGCTGCGTCTGGCACGAACTGGGTATTCGCGCCTTCTTTGAAGATGACGTAAGCGCGTTTCCATGGTTCGTCATTGATCAAGCGCCATTTGTGGCCTGAACCAGTGTGATCCTCTGCCAAGAGCACGTCGCCCGGACGGAGGGTAAACGTCTCGCCGCCTAACGTCGTAAATTCAAGCACGCCGGACAACGTAATGACGTACTGAGGAATTGGGTCATTGTGCCACTCATAAGTGGAATTTGGCGGAGTTTCCTTGAAGTGGATCGACTGCGCATCCACCAACTTGCCTCCATTCACACTGCCAGGTATTACGTGTGAATTCCCGTCAGGCCCCGTGTACAACCGATAAGCGCGAATCATTTTCAGTCTCCTTGGAATTGATATCGTTGATCTTCAATATGGCTGCTGTTTCGGCCCGCACACGTTCGGTCAAGTCCGGATTGTCGATCAGTGATTGCCCGTAGGAAGGAATCATCTTCTTCAACTTGTCCGCCCATCCTGCGATTGCCAGATTGTCGCGGAAGCAGCGCTCGATGACCTGAAGCATGATCCAAACTGCGGTTGAGGCACCTGGCGAGGCGCCTAGCATTGCAACAATGGACCCATCCGACGCGGTAATGAGCTCGGTGCCGAATTCCAGGATGCCACCGTGGACTGGGTCCTTCTTGATGATCTGCACGCGCTGACCGGCCACCTCCACTTTCCAATCCCGCTCGTTGGCATTCGGGTAGAATTCGCGGAGCGCAGCGAAGCGCTGCTCAGAGGACTCCAGAACCTGGCCGACCAGATATTCTTCAAGTGCCAGATTGCTCTTCCCGACTGCCAGTAAAGGGAGGATGTTTTCAGGATCGA
>DATHPO010000232.1:0-16755 GCA_035483835.1 Terriglobales bacterium | reverse complement strand
AAACACGGGACGGCGTTCAATCTCCACCCTTGCGGCCGTGGTCTGCCCCAGCATCTGATTCATTTCCTTAACGGTGTATGCGCGACGCACCGAAGCGGGTGCATCATGGCGGTTGAATCGACTTCGATAAAGTGCCAGGCTCGCATAAACCAGGGCGAGGTGAATTGGATCGCGGACCACGTCGTTGATGATCACTGCAGTACGGCCCACGCGCAGGCCCTCGTTGACAAATTGCACAACCTCTGGCGGCTCCAAGTGATGGACGAAAAGGCAGCAACTCACCAAATCAAAACTTCCGTCGGCGAAAGGAAGCACCAGCGCATCGCCGGCCACCGCCGAGCTTCCGTTGCCAGAGCCGTTTTTCAAATGCGAGTGGGCGCGGTCAAGCAGCGTCACCTGAAGCCGGACTCCCAACTTCAGCATGCGCGCACTGGCAGCATGAGGCACGTATCCCGTGCCCGCCGCCACCTCCAACAGCGAGAGCGATCGGGCGCCAAGTTTGCGCGCCACATGCGCGATCATCCACTGGGTTGTGGCAATCCCACCGAACCACCGATTGATTTGGCGGATGTCGGAGAGGGCAGCGGCGATCTCAGCAGGCGTGCCGGAATCGAAGTCGAGCAATTCGGGAATGACCACGCGCTTCATAATCGGAATCTGCTTCCCGGTAGGGCACGGCTTCAGCCGTGCCGTAAGGCAGCAACAACCTCCGGGTTTTAGTGCTTTCGTCGTTTGACCGGAAAGCGATCGCGAGACCAGTCGCCCTACACTTCCGCCAACTCTTCTTCGAGCAATTGCTTGTTATAGAGGTCGGTATAGTAACCGTCTTTGGCCACCAGTTCGTCGTGGGTGCCCAACTCCACGATCCGTCCGGCGTGGAGGACGGCGATGCGGTCGGCGTTGCGCACAGTGGAAACCCGGTGGGAAATGAAAATCGTGGTACGGCCCTGCATAATCTCGCGCAGGTGATTGAGAATCTTGTCTTCCGTATGGGTGTCAACGCTCGATAGCGCATCATCCAGAATCAAAATGCGTGGGTTGCGAATGATGGCGCGCGCAATTGCAGTGCGCTGCTTCTGGCCACCGGACAGTGTAATGCCGCGCTCACCCACCAGCGTCCGATACTGCTCGGGAAAACTCTCGATCTCCTCGCCAATGCTGGCCGCCAGCGCCGCCGACCGGACCTCTTCGTCCGTGGCGTCCTCTTTTCCGAAAGCGATATTCTCGCGCACCGTTTCGCTGAACAGAAAAGTTTCCTGCGGTACAAAACCGAGATTGCGGCGTAGGGCCGCGATCGGATAATCGCGGATGGGAATGCCGTCGATGAGCAGAGTTCCCGGTTCAGCGTCGTAAATACGAGGGATCAAGCTAACCAGCGTGGTCTTGCCCGAACCCGTAGGGCCCACAATCGCCAGGCTGCTGCCAGCCGGAACGCGGAGATTGATGTCATGCAAAACCGGAGTAGGGCCGTAGGAGAAGTTCAAGTGCCGGAACTCGATCTCACCCCGTATTTGTGCAGACGCGAGCGTCTCGCTCATGCTGCTTTTTACTTGGATTTCCTCGCTGTCCTCAATCTCGGGCTTCTCGACCAGAATCTCGTTGATGCGTCGCATGGAAGCCGTTCCACGCTGGAAAATATTGATGACCCAACCCAGAGCAATGATGGGCCAGGTGAGCTGCACCATGTAGGTGTTGAAGGCAACAAAACCGCCCACCGTGATGCGCCCCGTAATCACTTCGCGGCCGCCCAGCCACAGCACCAGTACAATGGCGAGTCCCAACATGGTTTCTAGCGTAGGCCAGAGCATGCCCATCAAACGAACCAGCTTCAAGCTGCGCTTAATGTATTCCTGATTCGCCGTTTCGAACGCGGCAATCTCGGCCTCCTCTTGCACGTAGGCGCGAATCACACGCGCTCCGGAGAAATTCTCCTGGGCTCGAGCCGAGATATCAGAAAACATCGCCTGGATTCTCTCGAAGCGTTCGTGAATCTTGCGGCCAAAATATTGGATGGTGACGCTGACGATCGGTAGAGGCAGAAAGGCGTAAAGAGTCAATCGAGGACTGATCGAGAGCATGAAGGCGAGCGCCCCAGCCGTAAACACAATCGTGTTCGCCGAATACATGATCGCCGGTCCCAAAAGCATGCGGACGGCATTCAGGTCATTGGTGGCGCGAGCCATAATATCGCCAGTTCGCGTCCGCTGGTAGTAGGAGTAAGAAAGACCCTCGAGGTGCCGGAAGAGGTCATTGCGTAGATCGAATTCGATTTCGCGGGAAACCCCGATCACGATCCAACGGGTCAGAAACTGGAAGGTTCCCTTGACCGCCGCCACTGCCAGCAGGAGCAAGGCATACGTGACCAGCTTGTGTCGAGTGATGCCGAGATGAAGGTCATCCACGGCCCGCCGAATTACCAGTGGAAATAGAATCCAGACGCCATTGGTCAGGAAGACACATATCGTCCCCACCACATAGCTGCGGCGGTACTTCTTAAAGTAGGGAATCAGGGGACGCAGACTTTTCGGCAGCATCGACTCGTTTAGATGCGATTCTACCAGCGCGAGCTTCAGTTTCGCCGCATCGTCCCCATCAGCGGAGCGATTCGCGGCAGCGACCAATCGGCGAATGCCAGCGCGCCGGCCGTCAACAGCGCCACCACCCAGCTCCCGAGAAAGAACCAGGTGGAATCGATCAAGTAGGAATAAAGAAGATCAACATCCATGGGTCACCCCCTCGCAGAAACCGTGTCAGCAGACCTACTCCAGCAGAGCGGAAGATCCTCTGCCCTGTAGTTGCACTTTTCCGGTCAAGTATTTGTATTCGTCCAGTATCTCGCGGACCGCATTCAGCCGGCCCAGCGAAGTTAGATGAGTATCCGTCAGCGCTTGCTCAATCTGTGACATCCAGCATTCGACGGCCCGATCCACACCAAGCGCCATCTCGCTGGCGATAACCTCGACAACTTTCGTCGGAATGACCGCTGCGCCCAATGCCTTACCCGCCTTTCGTAATCTGTGGAATGAAGCACCGCCGGGGGAGGGAACCCCCTCAGTCCCTCCCCCTCCCCTCACATTCCGTTACTGGCTGGGTGCGTCTTGCGAGTGCGCTCCCTGCTCACGTTCCTGCATGTGTTGCTCGAACCGCTGCTCCTTCTTGGTGATGAACTGGGCCAGTTTGGTCTTCTGGTCCGCGGTAAGAACCTGGTAAGCCTCGGAGGCTATGCGCGCGTGCTGGACTTCAAGTTGCGCGTGAACTTGCGCTCCCTGAGTCGCGATTGCCTGTGCCTTGGCCTCATCAAACGTGCCGCTCTGAATGAGCTGCATCATTTGTTCATGAGTCTGCATTTCCTGCTTGAACAGAGGTTCCATCGCCGGTTTCTCTTTAGCGATGATCTGTTTGATCTGCGCCTGTTGTGCGTCGGTCAGATCCAGGTAATCCGTGAAGAAGCCCAACATGGGCCCGCCAAAAAAATCACCACCACGTGGGCCGCCCTGGTGCTGGGCCATCGCAAGTCCCGCCACCAGCACGATAGCCAAAGCTGCGATCGATATCTTGCTGCGTAATTTCATAACCTCTCCTGTGAGCATTCCCCGTAGATCGGAAAACCTCAGATTGCGTATGATCATAGAAACACTTTTCGCGCTCGCTGGTGGTAAAGAGTCAGTCAACCGGAGTAAAGTTTTGTAAAGCGCGATAACCGCTGTATTGACAATTCTTTACCACGGCGATCGGCTGGGCTTACTAGAATGAAAAAAGTGGATCGCATTCTGGTTGTCGACGACGACGTGGAGTTGTGCAGCCTGGTAGGGGAGTATCTCGAGCCCGAGGGCTTTCAGATCGAATCCGTTCACGACGGCAATCGCGGTCTGGATCGGGCGCTCAACGGGGATTACCTACTGGTCGTGCTGGATGTAATGTTGCCCGGCATGAACGGTTTCGACGTGCTGCGGCGGATACGCAACACGTCGCGCATTCCGGTTCTGCTGCTCACCGCACGCGGTGAAGACGTGGACAGAATCGTAGGCCTCGAAATTGGCGCCGACGACTATCTTCCCAAGCCTTTCAATCCTCGCGAACTGGTGGCCCGCATCCGAGCCATTTTGCGTCGAACCCAGGCCGCGGAGAAAGATGCAGAAAGAACGGGCGGGGATCAAATCCCCGAAGTCGTCCGGGTCGGCGATATTGAGCTTGATCCCGCCACTCGAATCGTTCGCCAGAATGGCAAGCCGGTGGAGTTGACCTCGGTCGAATTCAACTTGCTGCATGTCTTAATGCGCGAAGCGGGACGAGTGGTGACCCGTGAACACCTGGTGGATGCTGTTCTCAGCCGCAAGTTTTCTCCCTTCGACCGCAGCATCGATATGCACGTCAGCAAAGTTCGCAAGAAGCTGGGCGATTCGGAAAACGGCAGCGACCACATCAAAACCGTGCGTGGCGTCGGATACATCTTCGCGCATCCCCGGGAGCAAGCCACCACCAAGGCTGGTAAAGGCGAGGAAGCATGAGAAGCCTGTTTCTCAAGATCTTTCTTTCCTACTGGATGGCGCAAGCGCTTTTTCTGGTGCTCGCGATCCTCGTGACTTTGGCCACGCGCCCCTCGAGAGAGATTTCCAATTTGCAGGCGCAGGAACCAAAGTTTCTCAACGAGGCTCTTCAAGCTTATCAATCGGGTGGCGACGACGGGGCGCGAAAATATCTCAGGAGCGTTCACGACGATCAGCACATCCGGCTTTTCATCTTCGACGACCAGGGCCGCGAACTTCTGGGCCGCAAGCTGCCGGATTGGATCGAACATATGGGGCGTAGCAAGATCCGCACCGCCGACAGCTTTTGGGGACGCTTCGGCCCTGGTAAATTCCTGCAGCAAACGATCACCGCTGACAACGGGCGCCGTTACGTGCTGATTATTGACTTGCCTCCGGAAGAGCATCCATTTTTCGGACCGCATGGCGTGCCCGGCTTGGGCATCCTGATCGCGATTATTTCGTCAGGATTAGTGTGCTACATCCTGGCACGATATTTGACCTCACCAATCGTGCAGCTCCGGACCGCAACTCAGAAGCTGGCCTCGGGCGATCTCACTGCCCGTGCGGGCATGCCCGCGTCCCGGCGGCACGACGAAATGGCCGAACTCATGCGCGACTTCGATCGCATGGCGGAACGCCTCGAGGACTTGGTAACTGCCCAGAGCCGCTTACTGACCGACATTTCGCACGAGTTGCGATCCCCGCTGGCGCGCCTCAATGTCGCTCTCGAACTGGCCCGCCAGCGCAGCGGGACCGAAGCCAGCAGCGCCCTCGACCGCATCGATCGCGAAGCCAATCGCCTTAACCAACTCATCCAAAGACTGCTGACCATTGCCCGCCTAGAAGCCGGCGATGAATCCATCGAGAAGATTCCGGTGCACCTCGAACAGATCGTCCATGAGATTGCCAAGGATGCTGCCTTTGAAGCCCAAAGCCGTGGTTGCCGGGTGGAGGCTACAGTGGTCGATGACTGCGTGGTCGTCGGAAGTCCCGGCTTGCTGCATAGTGCAATCGAGAACGTGGTGCGCAACGCCATTCGCTATACCCACGATGGCACGAGCGTGGAAGTGCGCCTGGAGCGGGGTGTCGGACAACAAAACGGTGCGGGCTCCCCGGAGGCCGTGGTGCGCGTGACCGACTCCGGCCCTGGAGTGCCTGAGGACGCGCTCGATAAATTGTTCCGGCCGTTTTACCGCATCGACGATGCTCGCGGCCGCCTGACGGGCGGCGTGGGTCTCGGCCTGGCCATCACGGATCGTGCTGTGCGCCTGCACGGCGGGACAATCCGGGTATCAAATCGCCCGCAGGGTGGCCTGATGGTTGAGATTCGCCTGCCTCTGGCCGCTGCGGAGACCAAAGATATGACCGATCCGCAAACAATCACGATTCTTTCGCGCGAACTCTGAAGTGTGGCGCACGCAGGCCTCGGCGGTGTGTTTACTCAATAACTAACATATAGCCACCGTGTTTACCAGATAATAACGGGTATATACCCCAGAATTTGCATTTTCTTGCTAGATCTATGAAAACAAAGGGAATGGTTTGGAGATACCCTCGTAAAATATCCCTTCTAAAGGACTTAGCGAGGGGATATCTCAGCCCTGTAAGTCTATGAAAGCATGGCCTAAGTTGGGGGTACCCTCTAAAATATCCCTTTTAAAGGACTTGGCGGGGATACTTTCTGGGCACAGGTCGCTTTTCGGGAACGACAATGGGAACTCAAAGGTTGTCAAGGAACTGAAAGAGCTGCTGTTATCAAACAGCTAACACAACTGCCGTTATGTTAGCCGCTTAGGGACCCTTGAGTCAAGGAAGAAATGTAGGTTGGGCGAGGCCTTTCTGTGCTGTTCCGTTCAGGCCCAACCTGCAGAAACAGACTGGAATCCCGGTTCCTTGCGCTGGCGCAAGGACAAAACTCGGCTTCATCGAGTATGCTTCTGTCGCGCCGAAATCAGAGGCAGTCATTCCCGTCACCTGGGCGTCTCTGAGCTGATGAGCGAGTTCCACTGCCGTAACCAATTTCAAAACGGAGAACCCACAGTGAACAAAAGGTTTGCAATTTGTTCTGCCCTGCTTGTGCTGAGCAGCATTGCTGTCAAGGCTCAGGACAGCAAATCAGGAATCATTCACATCAACGGCGGTGCCACCACTGTAGCCATTACGCCATCAGCCCAGCAACCGGATGCGAAAGGCATCGAGCCACCCGCCAACCCTTTTTATGACAACATCGGTGCCAGCGGTTATCAGCAATATGTTGGCTATGCTGTTTGCGACGGCATCAGCAGTTGTGGTGGGGAATGGACACCTGCCAACCAGATCACGTCTTTGAAGACGGGCACCACCAGGAAAATCACCCTGGGTCTTGGTTTCGTGCAGGGCACAAACCGTGCTCTCGTTATCCTCACCAAGGACTGCAAGAACAAGCCATGCACTAATCCGGATGGCGCTCCCAAGGCGAATCGCCTATGTCAGGGAACGGTGAAGAACATGCCCATTTTCTCCGACAGCAATACGCAGGTTGTGTCGTTCAATTGCGCGGCGCAGCTGACCAAGGGCAAGAAGTATTGGGTTTTGATCGTTGCGCCGCCCGACGCCGATCTGGCGTGGAATTTTTCTATCTCAGCGCAGGCGGGGATCGTACTAGGCCACAACGACAGTTGGGGCAGCTATCAAACTAAACAACCTACTGGAGCACTGACAATTCAATAGTCGGCCTGTCCAAGTTTGGCAACCCATCCTGAGAGTGCAAAAAGAGGCAAGCGGCGAACAACCGCTTGCCTCTCTCAATGCAGCTCCGCTCTAATTTGCGCCCAAACTCCATCGGACGACGTTTTGAAGAAGTTGCGAATACGACATTCGGGCCGTCTGATGTCCATGTGATCTTGCGTTGCAACATGAAGGGCGTGGGTGAGTTTTAACATCCCGTAACAGCTAACCAATCACGACCGCTCAATGAGCGTAATCGAGATTTATCGTCACTCGACACCCCCCGCTCTCGGAAGCACGATGAACACCATTCCGCAGCCCTGCGCGGTCGCTGGGGCATGGATAAGAGCCGCCCAATTTGGGAGTCGCCATAGACGTTGCCCGATGGGTCCAGGGCCAGAGGTCTGGAGGGGTGTTCCTGAATTTGCCGACGACCTACGGGGTGATTTCAAAGACGACGCCGTAGCCGCCTGCGCCGCCGAGCGTGGTCGTGCCGTAGAGGTTGCCCTTTTGGTCGAGGATGAGGGCGGCGGCGGGATTGGCTCCGTCGCTGCCGGTGAAGCGGTGCAGCACGCTGTACTTCCAGGTCCCGTTGGAATTGCGCGTTAGTTTGAAGACCACGCCACAGCCGTTCGAGCAGGCGTTTTTCCCGCCTAACGCCGTTGTGCCGTAAAGGTTGCCCGTCTTGTCAAACACCAGGCTGGCACCGGGAGAAAAACCGTCAGATGGATTGGGGAACCTATACAAGATGGTTTCCTTCCAACGACCGTTCGGGTTCAGGCTCAGCTCGAACACGGTGCCGCAGGTGAGGGTCTGGCCGCAGAGATGGCCGCCGCCGCTGTTGGTCGCGCCGTACAGATTGCCCGATGTGTCGAACACGAGGCCGGCGTAGACCACCTCGCCATCGCCCGGGAATGAAGGGAAGCTATGCAGTAGGATGTGTTGCCAGGTTCCGTCGGGATTGTGTTTCAGCTCGAAGGCAGTGCCGTAGCCTGGGGAATCCTTGCCGCCGAATTCGGTGGTGCCGTATAGGTTGCCCACAGCGTCCCAAATGAGTCCGGCGTACGGGCCATCTCCATCAGCGCAATGGAACTGCGCACAGAAATTGTAAAGGACGTTCTCTGTCCAGCCACGGGATCCAGGCGAGAGCTTGAAAAGCGCACCGTCGCCGTATCGACCTCCTCCAAATGTCGCGCCGTAAAGGTCGCCCGCCGGGTCCAGGATCAGGCCCGAAAAGGGTCCACTTCCATCAGTGCATCGCTGGGCGGAACAAAAACTATGAAGAAGGGTTTCTGTCCAGCCGTTAGACGTGGGAGTAAGCTTGAAGACTGTACCAGCTTGGTGAGGGCCGCCGGTACTTAGCGTTCCATAAAGGTCGCCTTGCTCGTCGAAGGTCAGGCCACCATAAGGAAAGTTCCCGTCGCTCCGATAGTAGAAGCTATGCAGCACGTTCTCCTTCCAACTGCCCCCGGCGGAAGGACTCAGCTCGAAAACTGTGCCTTCATTGTGGGCACCGCCGCCGCTTGTTGTGCCGTACAGGTTCCCCTTCTTGTCAAAGGTCAGGTTGCTCAAGAGGCCGCCAGCGTCCTTGCCGAAGCCAAACGCATGCAACACTTTGTACTTAGGCCCGGCCATTGCGGCTGGCAGGATGGTTAGAGCCACCGCAACAATTGCTAGTCGGAGCACCGCGCCGGATATAGCCCTGTGAGTCATTTTCAGTCGCTGTCATCCGCGTCCGGGCCGTCCGGTGTTTCGTTCGGGTTGGTCACGGTGAAGTAGTTCTGGAAATAACTTTGGCCGTGCAGAGGATCCACGGGTATCGCTTGGAATAGACGCGGGTTTTTGGGTGAGATCGGGAAGAAGTCAGCGAGTGAGCCTCCGGGTGCATTGGCGTCCGGCGCGAAAGCATCCGCGAAGGGGTAATTCGACGGACCGACCCCTCCAAGGGGCAGGCCGAAGTTTTTCTCGATAAAACGCAGGATGCTGCCGAAGTCATGGGTGTGTTGGGCATCCGTTCCAGGGCTCGGCAGCGCACCCGAAACATAGCCCGCCGGCGTGTAAGCCGAGACCACCAAGAACGGCACGCGGAAGCCGTAGGTATAGCTCGCGCCCCAGCCGTTGGATTGCCCGCCCAGCTTGAACGGGGGAACGTGATCGAACCAGCCGCCCCAATCATCCCAGACGATGAAGATGACAGTGTCCTTCCAATAGGGAACCTGCTGACTGGCGACGGTGTCGGTACAAGTGCTCCAGCCGATGCCGTTCACGATGTTGGCGACATAGTCAGGTCCCGATCCGTCGTTCTCCGAACCGTGGTCGGACCATTTCTTGTCGGGAATCACCCAGCTCACAGCAGCTAGCTTGCAGTTGTTGATGTCGGTGTAAATCGGCACCGGATTTTGCACGGTTCCTTCAACGAGACGGGAGACTGTTGCCCCTGGGTTTTACTGCACGACCCCGGAAGCTCTTCCGAGGCTCAGTGCAGAAAATCATGCCGCCGAAACGCATCGCTGTCAAGCGAAATGGCTGGGCCGGTTCGCTAGACACAGCCATTCAGGAGGGGGTCGCTGTCGGACCCAGCAAGCGGCGGGGAAATCAGCACTCCACGTGGCGTTAACTGTCGAAAACAGGCCATTACACGTTTTGGGCTGTTGTTCGAGTGCATTCAGTAGTGCGCCCGAAAAGGGTTTGACACCGCGACATTGTCAGAGACCCGATGTCAACAGTTGACCTAAACAGTCCTCACTTCGGAACCGCGGCTGACGGAAAGTTGATTCCCCAGAAATTCTTTTCCACAGCGCCCGCATCGAGAAACTCGACCCCGTATGTATAGATCCCCTGACGTTGTGCGCTGATCAGGCTGACGACTCGGGCCGAAAGCTGAGTGCGGCGAGCGTTTTGTAACATGATGGTTGAACCGACCGACAGCTCACGATTCAGTTGAATGGCAGCCCCGTGTCGGTTCAGCTTAGTTGCTTTGGCGGGCAGAGTGAAGGCGCACTTCGTGCAGTCGTCGCCTGACAGCGTTATTTGAGCTTTGAGCGCCATGCGACTGCTTCGGCGCTTTAGTCCCTGCATCCCATCAACAGATCCAGTTTTCACAGTCCCTCCCTTGCTGACGTTTTACGAGCGGCGGAACGTTCGTTCCAGAGGTGGGTTCCTTGAGATACTAGGCTAAAGGCTTGCCCGGCGGTATGTACCGAGGTCAACTATTCCAAGATGACCCTGTGAAATGCCATAAACAGAAAGAGATCATGGACCTCAGTGATCTTGCGACTGGAGGTAGCGAAGGCAGCTTAGCGGCGATCTTGTTAACTGATGTTAGCCGGGCCATTACACTCGTTGAGAATTGGGAGTCCGGGTCAATGAGGGCAATGGCGATTCTTCACCAGTTAAGGTTACCGAATTCTGGCCTGAATCTTCCGGTGGCCGGCCCTCAAGCCGGGCTCAGCTGGGCTGGTGGCCAGTCTACTTTTGTGGCCTTGGTAAAAGGCCCCACCCTCCGCGAAGAACGCGGAAGGATGGGGCACCCTAATTAGCGTTGCGTTGATCCGTTCGATGGCGCGGTCCATAGCACGGCGCCCATGCTGCTATTTGTGCCCGGGGAGGACTACATCCTCCGCGCGACGGTCTAATTCGATTCCAGGGTGAAGCAACTTTCGCCGTTGACGGCGGTTCTAATCAGGGTAGGAAGTTTGCGCTTCGGTTGTATTCCTGATACACAAATGAGGGTACCCCTTGATCTCCAACCGTATGCCGGGAAGTTTTTTTGCCGGGCCCTGCGAGATCTTAAATCGACGATACGGAGAAAGAATGCGGATGAAGTTCCGTTTCCTGCGGCATGTGTTGCTTCCGGTTTTGCTTCTCAGCCTGATGGCTTGCAGTACGAATTCAACCCTGGTGAACGCTGGCAACGGCCTGCTGTTTGTGACCGCGCAGGCCAATACAACCGTATCCGTTTACGGCATCAATCTCACGAACGGTAACTTGAGTACGGTGGGGTCCAGCATCGGGACGGGCGCGGCGCCGGCGGCCATCGCCATTACTCCCGCCCTGGACGCAATGTTTGTTGCCAACAGCGGTTCCAACGACATTTCCAGTTACACCACGAATTCGGACGGCTCGCTCACGGCGGTCAGCGGAACCACGAAGGCCGGAACCACGCCCATGGGGCTGGCCATCGATCCCGCGGGAAAGTTTCTGTTCGTAGCCAACCAGGGATCGAGCAACATCTCGGTGTTTACGATTGGCACTGGCGGCGCATTGACGGCCGTGCCCGGTTCGCCATTTACCACGATTCCAGTCGGACTTTCGTATCCGAATGGCACGCTGCCGGTTGGGGTTGCGGTCAGCGGCTCGGGAAAATTCTTGTATGTGGCCAATCAATTGGCCGATTTCGTCTCCGTGTTTTCGATTAATTCCACCTCGGGTGCGCTCAAGGCGTCCGGAGTTCCTTTTTACGCAACCGGGGATTCGCCTTCGGGAGTGGGGATTTCGCCGAACGGAGGGTTTCTCTACGTCACGAATGCGGCCGCCACTTCCAACAACGTGAGCGCTTTTGCCATTTGCGACATCGTGGTGACCAGTTGCCTCAACCCGACCAGCCCGGATGGCACGCTTACGCCGGTGGCGGGTTCTCCTTTTGAAGCCGGTCTTGGTCCGGTAGCGATCGCCTTCGATCTGAATTTTAACTTTGCCTATGTGGTGGACAAGGGATCGAACACGATTTCTCAATATTCATGGGGTCCGGGAGACGGTGTTCTGACTCCTCTTTCTCCGGCAACCATTTCCACCGGCTTAACTCCGGTGGCGATGGCCATTCGCACCGGAGCCACGGGGACGAACATTGGGAACATCACAACGAATCCTACGGACTATGCCTATGTGGCGAATAATGGCGCTGGATCGATTTCGATTTACACGCTCACCACCAGCACCGGGCTGCTGAACGTTTTGGGCATGCCCATACTTACCTTTGGGCAGACCTCGGCTTTAGTGGTGAGGTAATGGCGCTTCCTAGGTGGGCACTTTCAAAACCAGATAGCCGCCGACCAGGGCGAAGATAAGATCGGGCGACCATGCGGCTAACACTGGCGGTAGTTGGTTGATGTTGCCCATGGCCTCAAAGAGTCCGGCGACGGTCCAGTACACGACGGCAATTCCCACGGCCACGGCAACTCCGGTGATGGCTCCGCGCCGTCCTGCGGAGAGCGAGAATGGAATGGCGAGCACAGCCATGACCAGAGTGATGATCGGGAAGGCCAACTTCTTTTGTAGCTGAACTCTCAGGCGCACCACGTCGAAGCCGCTTTGTTGCAGGTCGCGGATGTAGCGGCGCAGCTCTTCATAATTCATTTCGGAAGACTGTTTCACTTCCTTCTTGAAGTAGGTGGGAGGTTCGCTGACCATGGGGAAGGTGGCGACATCGAAGGTGCGATAGTCTTCGATCGCGGGCCCGCGCAAGTCGCGTACCCATCCCTGGGTGCAAACCCAGCGCTGCAAGCTCTCTTCCCAGTGCGCGCGATCGGCATAGATTCGTTTGGTGAGCTGGAAGGTGGCAGGGTCGAACTGGAAAACAGCGAGCCGGCCGAACTGATCGCGATCGGAATCGAAGAGTTCGTAATAGTAGATGTCGGAGTGCTGTCCGAAAATCCACTTCCGGTCTGGATTCAGGTAGGTTTGAGCCGGCTTGCCTTTGATCATGTTGCGGAGCGCGTCCTGTCGTTTGTTGGCGTGTGGCAGGTAAAACTGGTCGGCGAAGAAAAGCCCGGTAGCGAGGATTGCCGAAGCGACCAGCAATGGCGTGATGATGCGGTAAATGCTGATTCCCGTGGTTTTGATGGCGGTGATTTCGTTGGAGCGCTGCATCACACCTAATGTGATCAGAACCGCCAGCAGGATGCTCAAGGGAGTGATGTTGTAGACGAAGTATGGCGAAACGTTGAGCAAATATGCTCCCACAACTAGCGGCGAGATCTGGTTGCGGAGAATGTCTCCCAGCAGCTCGAAGGCGGTAAACACGAGCAGCAGCATGAGGAAGGCTGCGACAACCATGACCAGGTTCATGCCGAAGTCGCGCAGAACGTAATCGTCCAGGATCATGGGGAAGCGGGCGCTGAAGACGCGACGGCGATTGGCGGCGCGCTCGAACACGTCCTCGGCGCGGTGGGTGCGGAAGGGCAGGGCAGCGGCTTCGTGCATTCCCGCGCCAAAGGGACGCCAGAGTCTGCGCAGGGAAGTGATTTCGAACGGCCGGTGTTCGGCCCGCCACAGCAGGAAAGCGCCGCCCAGGAAGAACACGATGTCAGCCAGCCACACCCCGAAGCCGGGCGATAGTTTGCCCTGCCGCGCCAGGGAAACTCCCACCAGAGATGCCGAGTAGTAAGCGAACACCAGCAGAATGGTGAGCACGAACCCGGTGGACTTGCCTCCTTTCTTAGAAGACAGGCCGAGGGGAATTCCCACCAGGGCCAACACCAGGCATGACGTGGGCAGCGCGAAGCGGCGATGGAACTCAATCAGGTACCAGCGGGCTAGCGCGTGATTTTTCTGGTCATTGGCCTGCCGCCAAAGGTCCCAGGTCCCCATTTGCGAAACCGGCACGAGGTCCTGCTCTTTCGCGCTATCGGCTTGGGGCACCGGAATGGGGATGTCCGTTTGCTCGAAGGTGGAAATCTGGTAGTGACCGGGAATCTTCGGATCGATCTCGTGGGTTGAACCGTCGGTCAGGTGCAAGTGCAGGGTCTCCGGTCCTTCACTGACCAGAATTCCTTGTTGTGCCAGGGTGATTCGCGGAGAAGACGGAATGCTGGTATCGGCGATGAAGACACCCTTCCAGATGGCCGCACCTTGCGCAGCTTTCACGTTCTGAACGTAGAGAACAAGCCCCGGAAAGCCTTCGTAGAACACACGCGGTTGAACTTCGAAGGACACCTGCGAAGACTTCAGGCGGTCCTGCAAGTGAACCATGGCCGCCTGGGACTGCGGAGCGAGATATACCCCGTTGGCGAGAGCAAGAAGCCACGCCGCCACGGCAAAGATAGAGACGATGCGGAGAAAGCTCCAAACGCCGATTCCGCTGGCGCGCATGGCGGTGATCTCGCTGTCGGCGGCGAGCCGGCTCAACCCGATCAGAATGCCTACCAACACGCCCGCAGGAATGCTGATGGTAAGCGTGACGGGAACAATGAAAAAGAAAACTTCGGCGACGCTGGGTAACGGCGCGCTATTGCGGACTACCAGTTCGAGGATTTGCCCCAGGTCGCGGGTGAACAGGACGAAGGTGAAGACTGCCACACCGATCAAGGCATGAGCCGTGACTTCGCGGAGGATGTAGCGGGTGAGGATCCGCATGGCCGGGGGCTAAACCGAGTCTAGCACGCACGCTGGAAGCGCTGCATGGGGCATGCTGAGACGGAGTTCACGAGGAATGGAGCGTGGCATCAAAAGTGCAAGGTATCAGGACAATGGCCTCGTCCTAAACCCCTCTTAGGGCGAGGAAGAAAGGGCAGTTCTCCCCTATGAAATCTCTGACCGTGATGTGCGTGGACGACGACGCGGGGATTCGGGAACTGTACGGAGCCCTGCTTGGCCAAAATGGTTACGAAGTGATCGCCGCCGTCAGTGGCCGTCACGCACTTCACGTGTTTGAGACCAAGGAACATGAGATCGATGCCGTGATCCTGGACTACGAAATGCCTGGAATGAATGGGCTTGAGCTGGCAACATGGCTAAAACAGCGGCATCCGACTTTGCCCGTGATTATGGTCTCGGGCTCGCATCCGGACCTGGAACAAATGGCCCCGTTCGTCGATGCCGCAATGGGAAAAGGTGTTCCATTACGGCACATCTTGGACCGGCTTCAAGTTCTGCTTGCCCCCTCCCGAGTGCCGGCACCATCCTCCATTGGTCACGTTCAGTGACATCTCCGGGTGGAAAACACGACGCCTCCGCTGCCGAACCTACGGCAAAAATGCCGACTAATCGGCTTTGAGGAAGACGGCCGCCAGCGGCGGCAAGGTCAAATTCAGAGAGTAAGGACGTCCGTGGACCTCTTGTTTCTCAGCCAGTACGCCTCCGAAATTTCCCATGCCGCTGCCTCCATACTCTTTGGCGTCGCTGTTTAGAAGTTCCCGCCAGAAGCCTCCCGCGGGAACACCCAGACGATAGCCGATCCGGGGGACGGGCGTAAAGTTGCACACCACCACGATCTGCTGTTTGGATGACTTTCCTTTTCGCACTAACGAAATCGTGCTGGCAACGCTATCGTTGCAGTCGATCCACTCAAAACCCTGTGGATCGGTATCGAGCTCGTGGAGAGCGGGCTCGCTGGCATAAAGCCGATTTAATTGCTCCACCCAACTCAGCATTCCACTGTGAACGGGATACTGCAACACCTGCCATTCCAGACTGCTGTCGTGCCCCCACTCGCGCACTTGTCCGAACTCATCTCCCATGAACAGAAGTTTCTTGCCCGGCTGCGCGTACATGTAGCCGAAGAGCAATCGAAGGTTCGCAAACTTCTGCCATTCATCTCCGGCCATTTTTCCGATGAGCGAGCCCTTACCGTGGACAACTTCATCATGCGAGAGAGGGAGAACGAAATTCTCAGTGAAGCCGTACAGCATGCGGAACGTAAGCTGGGTGTGATGGTATTTGCGATGGATGGGATCAAGCGCGAAATACTTCAGGGTGTCGTGCATCCATCCCATATCCCATTTCAGACCGAAGCCCAGGCCGCCGAGATAGATCGGTCGCGAAACCATGGGCCATGACGTCGACTCTTCCGCGATGGTTTGAATGCCGGGATATTCCTTATAAACTTCCTGATTCAGTTGACGCAGGAAGTCGATGGCTTCGAGATTTTCGCGTCCGCCATATTTGTTGGGAAGCCACTCGCCCTCTTTCCGCGAGTAGTCGCGGTAAAGCATCGAAGCCACAGCATCCACCCGCAGCCCGTCGGCGTGGTACTTATCCAGCCAGAACATTGCACTCGAAAGCAGGAAACTTCGGACTTCATTGCGCCCGTAGTTAAAGATGAGAGTCTTCCAATCGGGATGAAAACCCTCGCGCGAGTCGGCGTGTTCAAATAAGTGCGTGCCATCGAAGTACGCCAGCCCATGTTCGTCGGAAGGGAAGTGCGAGGGCACCCAATCCAGAATTACCGCAATACCGGCTTGATGCAGATAGTCAACCAGATACATGAAATCCTGCGGCGTGCCGTAGCGCGCGGTTGGAGCGAAATACCCCGTGGTCTGATATCCCCAGGAGCCGTAGAACGGGTGCTCCATCACGGGCAGGAACTCGACGTGTGTGAAGCCGCACCGCGTCACGTGCGCAATGAGGGGCTCCGCCATGCGCTCGTATCCGAGGAATCCCTGGGATGGATCCCGCCGCCAGCTGCCCAGATGGACTTCGTAGATCGACATCGGGGCGTCGAGCGCCATTCTGCTGCCGCGTGAGCCCATCCATTCGGCGTCGCGCCATTGATAGGCGAGGTCCCAGAGGACCGAGCCGGTTC
>DATHPO010000231.1:0-26662 GCA_035483835.1 Terriglobales bacterium | reverse complement strand
GCATCAGGTCAGTGAACGTACCGCCCGAATCGAATCCTAGATAGACCTCGCGAACTGCAAAGCCCACACAGTTGCGCCGATCAGAAGATCCATGAGAATCACAAGTGTTCGAGGACGCCGTCATCAGCACGCGCACAAATTCAACTTTGAAAAGTTTCTGCGCGAACTTTACCTTGGCTAGCCCACCCTTTCCATTGGTGACGGTTCCCTCGGGAAAATTCTTCCAGTCCCCGTGCCCCTGATCGCCGATTGCGTCATCGCCCGTCCAATATTGCACTTGATAGTTCGTAGCGTAGGGATCGCCCCAGGCAATCTGGATGGCATTCACACCCGCCTTGCTGCCCAGATCCACGATGAACCACCCGGGGTGCAGCGTATTGCTCTCGCCGGTATAGGTCTCGTCAAGATAAGGATCGGTCTTCCAGTAGGTCGCGGTGTTGCCGTCGTCCAGCATGGAATAGCCGCCGCTGGTTCCATAGTTGCTCGTGGTCCCGCGGTGCGGAAGGTTATATCCAAACGAGCGCCTGATGTCGCCAGAACTGTTGGCATCGCCCACAAAATATCCGCGCCCCGCAGGATCGCTCCACCTGCCCGTCGGATTCCAGTGCCAAGCCTGAATGCTCAGCTCAGTATTGAGTCGGTAGCTGATCGGTCCCCACCCGGCCGTGTGCATGGTCGCAACGTGCTCCGGATCGTAAAGAATGTGAACCGAGTTCAGCGGGTCGCGATCGATGCCCGCCCCGAGCGCATGCAGCGGGCTGAAAGAATTGGTTGAGTGCCCCGGCGTGATGTCGACCGTAACCTGCTGCGCAAAAACAGGCGCAACGAGGATTAGCAGCGCGATGCCCAAATTCAATCGTTTCAATTGACTCGCGCAGCGAAGGTCGAGCGGCTTGCAGATTGTGGGTTTCATGGCGACAGAACTCCGGCAGGAGGAGGTCAGCCATTTTACCTCCGCAGGTCGAGTCCTGTGTCAAGAACTTCAGGGACAGCGCCCCGGCCGACTAGACTCGGCAGAGGCATCTGAAGAAAGCCGGAATCCTAGAAAATCAGCTACAGGGATTGCTTCCACAACTTCGACAATACCGTCGCCGCTACGGGACGGTCCCGTACACCGCGAATGCAGCTAGGTTATCGCGGTAAGGCAACCACTTATCTTTCGTATTGCCATTCAGGAACGCGACCTTGCCCTGGGCGTCGTTCCAAACAAAGTTCCATTGGTACTGCGCCTGTTTTGATTGCGGGCCGGTGCGGGCCACGATCCAATATTGAGTGCCGCCCTTCAGTGGAACGCCAGTCGAGTCCTTAAGCGCCATCAATTTGCAGCATTGACCTTCAGGTGGGAAATTGCCCGTGGCCCATGTTTTGAGCGGCTTGCCGGGTACGCCGCCCGCATCCGTGTAAATGCTGATGGAGCCCTTGTTGAATCCACCCGTAACGTAGCCAAGCGCGATCAGGATTTCCTTCGCCGTGGCATCTACCTTCGGCGTAAACGGCATAGCGAGGTAGCCCTCGCCCCATCTTGGATTGTCAGGGCCGGTGATCGACCAACTGACGCCGTCGTCAAAGGCATCGATTTTCGATCCGAGATTACTATGAATTTTTGTCAGACCTTTCTCGGGTTCATCCCCAAGCTGAACGTTCGGAGACCGCTGGACAATCGCGATCTGCGGGCCTTGCGCCACGAGACTAGCGCAAGCGAACATGAGAAACACAAAGCAAAGGAATACGCCTGTGACCACCTTCTTAAACATTAGTCCTCCTTCAATCAATTCAAACTTGTCGCGCAACACTCGAATTCTCTCAGCCACCGCTAACGGCGGGAACAATCGAAATCTCGCATCCCGCGGAGACGGGGCTTGCCAGCCCACCGGTATATCGCATATTTTCATCCCCAATGAAAATGTTGATATGCTCCCGCACCTGCCCCTGCTCGGTTGTGATGCGATCTCGAACCCCCGGATAGAGTGTCCAGAGAGCCGACAACGCCTCGGCCAAAGTTGCGGGTGAGTGCTCGATCTTGACTACGCTCCGTCCAGCGGTAAACTCGCGCAAAGCACCCGGAATGTGAAAAGTGACCGGCATGAATTAACCCTTCGGGCGACGCGTCTTGCTTTTCGACCCAGACTTCGGTTGACGTGAAGACGCGGGCGCGGGCAACGTCGGACCTAAACCAACCGAGCCGTCTTCGACGACTGCATTCCGTACGCAGACCACAGACGGAAGACCTTCGAGTATCTTTTGCCAGGTCCTGCCTTCATCGCGCGAGCCAAACAACTGCCCACTCCGTGTACCGAAGTAAATTCCGGCCGGATCGAATGCGTCCGCGGTGATGGCGTCACGCAGAACCGTTTCGTACGCGCGCTTTTGCGGCAGACCGCGGAAAAGAGGTTCCCACGAGGCGCCACCGTTCCGGGTTCGATAGACGCGCAGCCGGCCATCGCAGGCGCAGCGAAACTCGTCAGATTCAACCGGAACGATATACACGCAGTCAGGATTTCTGGGATGCGTGAGCATGGCAAAACCAAAATCCGACGGCACTCCATTGGCAATGTCGGTCCAGTTTTCGGCAAAGTTGTCAGAGCGGTACAACCCCCAATGACTCTGCAAATAGAGACGCTCCGGGCGAGCCGGATGCATAACAATCTTATGCACGCACTGCCCGAACTCGGGATACCTGTCGGGCATGGTCACAGCGCGGATGCCCTGGTTTTGCGGGGTCCAGCTACGTCCGCCATCGCTGGTTCGGTACACACCGCCGGCTGAGATGGCCACGTACATCCGCTGGTTATCGGCGGGGTCGAGCACGACCGTGTGCAAAGCAAGTCCGCCATTGCCCGGCATCCAGCGGGGACGATGCGGATGATCGAACAGCCCGCGCACCAGCGACCAGCTCTCACCCGCGTCGCGGGTTTCGAAAAGCGCGGCTGGCTCTACGCCACAATAAAGGACGTTCGGTTCTTCGGGCCGGCCGAGCGTGATCTGCCAAATGTTCTTCAAGGAAACGCCAGTGTCGGACGGAAATCGAACCGGGGCCTGCTGCGGATTGGTCCAGCTCTTCCCGAAGTCATCGCTGGACCGCAGCAGCGTGCCCCAATAACTCTGCGTCGAGGCCCATATGCGATGTTGGCCTCCGCGGCCGTCGTAGGCCATTGCATAGACATTATGCCCGTGAAAGTACGGGCCACCGACTTCCCAACGGCTGCGTGCGGCATTCGACCGAAGGATGAACGCTCCCTTGGTTGTTCCCAGCAACAAAAGAAAGTCTCCCTTCCTTACATGCGCGTGTTGCACGCTGTGCAAGACAGTAGTCCTCGGCCCGCCTGGATCGGCGCTGGGACTGGCGGAGACGATTCCAGCCGACTGGACGGCTTCCAGAGCGGCCTGAACTTCACTCGCGCGCTGATAACGCTGTATTGGTTCCTTGGTCAGGCAGCGTTGAATAATGGCCCATAGTCCGGGAGGGACGGGAGGGCCGAGCGGGGTCGGGATTTCGCGCATGATCGCCGAACTGATCTCGAAGCCAGTGCGTCCCCCAAATGGCAACCGTCCGGAAGCTGCTTCATAGAGCACAACTCCCAGCGCCCATAGATCACTGCGATAATCGGCCGCATCGCCACGCAGGATTTCGGGAGCCATGTACGGCAAAGTTCCACTTACGCTGGATGCATCCTGTAGGCTGGCAAATGAGCGGGTGCTGGCCTCGAATATGCCCCCGCCTACCTGTTTGGCTAAACCGAAATCGAGGACTTTTACCAGACCGTCAGAGGTGACGACGATATTTGCCGTCTTGAGATCGCGATGAACGATACCACGGTCATGAGCCCGGGCAAGTGCGCTGGCAATCTGAACCCCGTATCGCAGCACTGAATCCGGTGGCAGTCCCGCATCTGCGCTCATGGCGTGCAGAGACTTGCCCTCGATCAGTTCCATCACAATGTAGAATTCCCCGTCGGTCTCGCCAACTTCATGAATGGTGCAGATGTTGGGATGGGCGAGCGCAGAAGAGGAACGGGCTTCGTGCAACAAACGCTGGCCTGCGGATGAATCAAGGCGAGCATCCTTATTAACGACTTTCACCGCCACATCGCGGTGCAATACTTCGTCATAGGCGCGATAGACAACCCCCATTCCTCCTTCCCCGATCTTTGCCACAACCCGGCAATGACCGAGCATCTGACCGATCACAGGACACTCCTTTTCGCTACCGCTGGCCGACTACGCCGGTGGGAATATTCATTTCACTCAACGGGAAAATCGAGAGTTACGAGGAAAGCTTATCACCGCTTCTCGCTTCCACCAGAACCACGAAGGTTTCAATCTGCCGTTCAGGGATGCTCCTTTTCCTGGGCGGGGCTTTTCCTCCTCGCATCTTTCCGAACGTCGCTTCGAACAGTACGTTGCTTCGAAGCCGCGAAAGGCACCCGCGGTTCCGTAATATCCCTAAACTTCAGGAAGAGCGCGATTGTATAACCATCCCAACCTTTCCGAACACTGTGAAAAGATTTGCATCCGGCGGTGCGTTTCGCCGGACCAAGCTGTCATTCCGAGCGTAGCGAAGAATCGATACTCCACCGGAGCAAATTCCTTGTCTGGCCTTGGTTTTGGGGTTATTTGCATGGCGCTCTGGTGCTAAACTACGGACCCTGAGCGAGCAGCCAGTTAAAACCGCTCACAGGAAACCAACGAGGAGGAAGTTCTGTGAAAAGATTCGCCGGGATATGCGCAGTGATATTTGTGCTGGCCTTGTCAGCGTGGGCAAGCACGGAAAAAGTGTTGTGGAACTTTGCGGGCGGCAGTGATGGTAGTGGGCCCTGGAGCAATTATTTCATCAGCGACGCAAAAGGCAACCTCTACGCAGCAACCGCTGCCGGCGGAACCTATTCCGCCGGAACTGTGTTCATGCTGTCTCCTGCAGGCAAGGAAACAGTTCTCTATGAGTTTACCGGTACTAACGGGGACGGCAACGGGCCACATGGCCGTTTGGCTTTCGATGCCAACGGGAACATTTACGGCACTACCCAGGGCGGTGGGGTCAATGGCACCGGTACGGTCTACGAGTTGTCTCCCAAAAAGGGTGGGGGATGGAAGGAGAAAGTCATCTACACCTTCAGCGCCACCGGCGCGGACGGAACCGCCCCTTCGGGTGGGATGACGATCGCTGCCGATGGCACCATGTATAGCACTACTCCGGATGGAGGCGCCTTCGGCGCGGGCACAGTTTTCAGTTTGAAGAAGACGTCCAAAGGCTGGAAGCAGACGGTGATTCAGAGTCTGAACGGCTCGTCCAACGGCGGCTTTCCATACGAAGGGCTGATGATGGACACCGCCGGAAACTTGTACGGAGCAGCGCCGACCGGTGGTGCCAGCGGACAGGGCGTAATCTACCGCCTGAGCCACACCAAGAAAGGCTGGGTGGACACCGTTCTCTACAGCTTCACCGGCCAGAACGGTGACGGGGCCGGCTTGTACTGGATTGATCTGATCAGCGACAAGTCCGGCAACATTTACGGGGCTACCTCGTTTGGCGGCACCAACGGTACAGGCACGGTTTGGGAGCTGGTTTATTCAGAAACCAAGAAGACCTATTCAGAAAGCATTCTGTACGAGTTCGGCGCCAGTGGAAGTGGAGACGGCAACAACCCGTACGGGGGCCTTGTCATGGACATTAAAGGGAATCTATACGGCACAACGTTGTACGGAGGCCCCAGTAATATAGGCACATCCTATAAGCTAACCAAGCAGGGGAAGACCTGGAAGGAGACCGTTCTGCACAGCTTCGTGGGAGCGAATGATGGAAATGAACCTACCGGCAATCCCTATATAGACGCAAAGGGAAGGTTGTATGGAATGACGCAGACGGGAGGAAAATCCAACTTAGGGATCGTCTACCGCATTACACCGTAGCCAGACGGATCTTTCTTAAACTGCTGATCGACCGGGATGGGTGGCCCAGCCTTTCGCGTTCTTTGCGAAGGCCGATGGACGGCTGGCCCGGAGGATGGCGTGTCAACTTTACTCCCGAGGGTGCCCCGTCCAAGCTTCGCTTGGACGGGGTTTTTCTCGACTGAGCGCATGCCTACGGGAGGAAGCCCCATGAATTCACGCGGTCATCCTGAGCGAAGCGAAGGATCTATGCAATCTGCCAGGCAGCATCGCAAGCGCGCGATGTAAGGCGGACACTCCTGTCAGCCGCCTTTGACTCACTCCTCCCAGCCTGTCATTCCGAGCGTAGCGAGGAATCCCTACTCCGACGGCTAGCCCGGCCTTTCGCGACGGGTGGCCCAGCCTTTCGCGTTCTTCGCGAAGGCATTTCAGCCGTAAGAGAACATGAATTTCCACCCTCGCCAGCCCCCAACAGATGCCAGGCCTCCTTGTAAGCTTCGTACTTGCCGGTCGGACTGGACGTATACAGAGGGATCCCGGTCCGTTTCCCATGAACCACAACCTTTGACGGGATGATGTACCAAACATCTTTCGGGATGACATAGGCTGCCAGGAAATCGAATTCCCCTCGTTGGTAAGGCTTGCTCGTCTTACAGGGCCGGACGCCGCAGACATAGCAACCCTTCGACCGCAGGTGCATCGTCGACTTGATCTGTACCCTTACGAAGCGCCCGCCAGTTTCGATCACCACGTCGTAGCGCGCCAACTCTCCCCAGGGTTTGGAAATCCGCAGACCGTACTTGGCCGCCTTCGCCATGAACTGAAGCTCAGCCCACTCCCCCCGACGTTTGGAATTCTTCATCATCTTCTGGAATTCATAGGTCAAGACACCCCAATAAAAAACGCGGCCCGCTAAGGCCGCGTTCCTTTCTTTCAGATTTTGTAAGCTATCTCACCAGTCCCCGAGCTATGTCATTCCGAGCAAAGCGAGGAATCCCTACCCCGTCAACCATGGCGGAAGGAATACTTCGCTTCGCTAAGCAGGAAAATCGAGGAGGATGAGAAAGCTTGTACTTCTATTATATCAACCTGAAATAGGTAAACCCGCCAACTTTGCAAATTTATATTTCCATTAAATGCAAGGAGTTAACCCCGATCGTGTAACTTTTGCCTATTGACAACTTTTCGGCAGTCGGGCGGATTTGCACAATTTACTCTGAAGGGTGCCCCCTCCAAGCTCCCGCTTGGGCGGGATTTTCCTCAACCGAGCGCATCGACAGAAGAAAGACCTACGGAATTCACGCCGTCATCCTGAGCGAAGCGAAGGATCTATGCAACCTGCCACGGCCAGCATCTCAAGTGCACGTATGTAGGGCGGACACTCTTGTCCGCCGCCGTTGCTGTTGTTTTGTGGACTGTCTGCACCACCCCAACTGAGGGGTGCCCCATCTGCGCGAGTTCTGCGCGCAAAGGTAGGAGGCAAATCAGCGGATAGCGGAAAGGGGCCGCCTGTGTCACTCAGATTATCTGGTTCCTTCACCAGTCCACCCAAGCAGGATCATCCGCTTCCCATTGTCATTTCGAGTGCACCAGGATTGTCCGCGAATGCAGATGATCCTGCGGAGTCGAGAAACCTGCTTATCCGCTCGCGCAGCCAAACAAGATTGACGAGTGACCCAGCCTTTTCGCGTTCTTTTCGAAGGCTGGGGCATTCAGCCGTCGCAGAACAAAAATCCCCGCCTCTGTCTCTCCAAAAACCAGAGAGAGACAAGGGCAGGGTACGCTCGTGAGTAAGCTCAGGAAGAAAGGCCGAGCCAGCCCCCCTCCCATCCCGGACTCTCTAATTGATGATCTGCCACACCGTTCCCCAGTCGGGGGTGCCACCCAGGAAGGCGGTGCCATAAAGATTGCCCTTGGTGTCCCGGATTACGCCTCCGAAGGGCAACGCCCCTTCTGAGCCAGCAAAGATGTGCAGCAAGGTTAGCTTGCCGGTCGCACTCACTTTGTATACCGTCCCACAGCCCGTACCAAAGCAGCCGGTTCCACCACCATACTGGGTGTCGCCGTACAGGTTGCCGTTCCCGTCCAGAATTACACCTGCGATGGGATCCGCCCCGTCCTTCGCGCCCCCGGCGAAATTGTGCAGCACCTTTTCTTTGCCACTCTTGCTCACTTTCCAGACGACTCCCATATTGGAGGAACCACACGCAACCGCCGTACCATAGAGATTGCCCAGCGTATCCATAGCCGGAGTTCCATCGGGATTACACCCGTCCGTCGTCCCCCCAGCAAAGCTGTACAGCACCCTCAACGCCCGGCTCGGGTTCAGCTTGTACACCACTCCTTGATTGGAAGTGCCGCCGTACTGGGCAACGCCGTAGAGAGCACCCTTGGTGTCCATGAGCAAACTTCCGTACAAGGGATTGGCCCCGTCCGCAGTTCCTCCCGCGAAGTTGTGCAGGATTGTCTCTTTGCCGCTCGTGCTCAACCTGAACACCGTTCCATAGCTGGAAGCGCCGCAGGCTTGGGTGGTTCCGTACAGATTGCCTGCCTTCAGGAGCAAACCTGCGTAGGGGAAACAGCCGTCCGTCGTTCCCCCGGCGAAGCTGTGCAGCACCGTCTCCGTTCCGGTTATGTCCACCTTGAATACCGTTCCACAACCGTCGACGCATCCGATTCCGCCGCCCTCATAGGTAGTGCCATAGAGGTTGCCGGCCTTGTCCCGCACCAACCCTCCGTAGGGAGTTCTCCCGTCCGTTGATCCGTCGCCGAAGCTATGCAGCACGGTTTCGGTGCCGCTCGGATCCACCTTGAACACCACACCCCAGCCAAAGGCGCCACTGCTAATGGCGGTGCCATAAAGGTTGCCGGCGGCGTCCCGGACCAACCCCGCGTACGGCTCTCCCCCGTCCGACGATCCCTGGAAGGTGTAGAGCACTTTGAAAGTCCGGGAAGGCGCGGACTGGGCGGCCACACCTACCCGCAACCCCACCACGGCTACGAACGCGAACGCCAACGCGACACCTGCCCCTCGCAACCTCATCCTCGAAACCCCATACTGCAGTGGATTCTTCATGATCGCCTCCCAGTTACACGCCAGACATCCTACGCCCGTTCTCGAAAGATGTCATAGAAGACTTTTTCGGACTCATGGCCCAGCCCTTCGCGTTCATTGCGAGGGCCGGGCCATTTCAGCCGGCGGAGTACAAGATCCCCGCCCTGTCTCTCCAAAAAGATGAATCGGATAACCGCCTGAACGGCGGATGACGATGGTTGCCAGAGGGAGAATCCTATGGTAGGATTTTCCTACCATGTCAACTCAGAACCCCACTCTCGAATACCTGGCCACAACCAATATAGGTGAAAAGGGTCAGTTGACCGTCCCTAAACAATTTCGCCAGGACCTCGGCTTGGCGGCGGGCGCTCCATTCGCCGTATTGCGCCTGGGGGATGGACTGATCCTTTTGCCAGAACAGAGTCGCTTCGAGCATCTGTGTCAACAGGTGAGCTTGAAACTCACAGCCTCTGACCTGACGGCGGAAAACCTTCTCACCACACTCCCGGAGGCGCGCAATCGTGTGTACGCTCGCCATTACGGAAGAATCCGTGACACACGCGCCTCTCGGCGCCGTCCCCGCAGCTAACGCGGATGGTGACAAACCGGCGCAGAATCCGCCTATTCATCGATTCGAATGTCTTGACCGGAGGACTCGTCTCAACCTGGGGACTCGACAAGGCCACGCTATCGCTCTGCGCTGCGCAAGTTTGCAAACTGGTGCTCGCCGAAGTGGTCCGCGATGAAGTCGAGGAAAACCTTCTTCTCCATGCAGAGCGCTTATCGTCGCTCGACGGGGACGAACTGATTTCAGACTATCGCCGCCTGATCAAACTCACCAAACCTGAACTGGTACCCTACCCGGATAAAGATCTAGTGCACTCGAGTCGCAGTCTAATCCGGCACGAGGCCGACGTCCCCGTGCTTTTGTCTGCCATGGCCGGCAAACCCGACTGGCTGCTAACTCACAACACAAAGCATTTCACGAAGGCGGTTGCGCAGCGCACATCTCTGCGCATAGCGACGCCAGCGGAGTTCTTTCGAACGCTCTCGACTCTGTTCCGTTAGAGAGACGGGTTGCCGGGTGGCCGGTACGATTGCATCCACGTTACTCTCCAGGGGATCAACGAGATACGGAAAATCAAGCCGGGCTTCGTCCATGGCCGCCGCGATTACTCTGGCTTGTTGAGGCTTTGACTGTCTTTGTAAGCCTTCCTGAGATCGTGCCCCGGCAGGAACCGCGATGTTGGGTCCTTGGGGAATTCACCGCAACCACATTCGCACGGTGTCGATGTAGGAGATTCAATCTGTTTGGCCTCTGTACCAACTTGCGGTCGTTCTGCAGCTAACCCCATTCCGGGCAGTGATGGTTGTTCTCCGGCGAGGACAGGGCCTGCCTCTTGTGTAACTTCCGGTTCGGGCGGTGGCGGAAGGGGCAGATCGCAGATTCTTACGACTGGAATCTTGAGGCGCTTGGCGTAATTCTCTATGTCCTTGTCGTCGGCGTAGATTACGCTAGCAGCTTCAGCCTTCGCTATAGACACAATCTGTATGTCGAACTTTACCTTCGCCCAGGTTGCCCACGGTTCTTTGCTTGATTTGACTTGAGCGATCAACTCGCTCGCCTCTATCGCGGCCCGCGAATCAAAGGGAAGTATTTGGAAGCGCCAACGGTCACTAAGGATGGAGACATATTTTGCCCGGCCTTTCCCTGCCCTGACCAACACTTCCGCCATGGCCGGAGCTGGAATCCCGATCGGTTCGTTAGACGCGTCCAATCTCGCCGCCAGGTACTCAACGCGCTCCTTGAATTGTGGCACAGGCTTATCTTCCCGATCCTTCGCTGGCGGAGGGTTCGCATTCAGAAAAACCACCAGATACGTTGAATCGAAAATAATCACTGCGGTGTTTTCTCCCCGCCGTATCGGATTTGGCGCAGTTCTTCTAGTGGATCAGACGCTTCGGCCCATTCGTTTCCCGGGATCGCCCGCAGCCTCTCCATTGTCGCGGAGAAACTTTCATCAGAGAGTGGTTCTGGATCAAAGGATTGGATTTTGAAATGCTCTACCTTCCATACCCCTTCTTTACCTCTGCTATACGTTGCTAGACCGTGGACGCGAATGACACGAGAATAAAAGGGAGCAAGCTGCTTCGCGATCAACTCATCGGCATCACAATAAAAGATCAATCCATCCGCCCGCTGCAGGTGAATGGGAATGGTAGGGTCGAATCCGCCAACACGCTTTAATTCCCCGACTATAGAGGCCCGCTCTTTTATCGGGCCGTATGCCTGAGGTAAGCTAGCTTTTATTCCGGGGAACTCAATCACCTCCGCTTTTTGAGAGACGTTGAATATGGCTGCGGAGGCTTCGTCTTTTCGCAAAAGATTGTCTAAGTTCTTGTAAGCTCTATTCGCGTCCCTCTCTGCCATGCCTCGCTGCGCGTTACGAACCCGGTGCATGACCCTGGATTCCTCTTCCGCGTCGATGTAGATCACCGGCTGCGTGCTTCCGTCCTCTATGGAGATCAGATGGACGCTCTCACGGTGCCCCATGAGCCGCGCTAAATCGGTGAGATACAGCGCAAGGCGCGCCATTGGAATCGTCAGCGGAGTCAGTTCAACTCCGTTGATCTTGCCATCTATTTTGAAGCGGAATTCTTTCCAGTCTGGCACGGCGGCCTCCTATGATACACTTTCATTAGGCCGTCCGGTAGCTCGGACAGAGTAGTGGCCGCGAACTTCGAGAAAGGACGTAATGCCCGCCTGCCAGCGGGCTTTACGTTTTTGCGAGAACGAAGCTAAACTGGTTGGCCTCCAAGGTCTTTCGCCGTTGTGACTCCTCAAACGGCATAATAGACTCCACTGATACTGCGCTTCAATATCGCGAAATGTTCCTCAATAGAGTTCATCGCGACGGACGAGCATTCTCATCCCAAAACGAGTGGTCACGTAATTATTGACCATCCCCATTTGCCTCCTTCGCTCGCCGTCTCTAGAATAGAAGCTACCGTTTCCCGAGACACAATATGATTCATTTTCCCGTTCCTGAGGCCCTTACTTTCGACGACGTGTTGCTGCTGCCTGCCCGCTCTGACGTCATTCCAACCCAGACCAATACGCAGACCCAGCTCACGCGCAATATCCGGCTGAATATTCCGATCATCAGCGCGGCTATGGACACGGTCACCGAATCGCATATGGCCATTGCCGTGGCCCAGCAGGGCGGCATCGGGATCATTCATCGCAACCTGACTGTCGAGCAGCAAGCCAACGAAGTGGACAAAGTGAAGCGCTCGGAGAGTGGCATGATCGTCGATCCAGTCACTATGTCGCCGGACGCGAAAGTCTCCGATGCGCTCGATGTCATGCGGCAGTTCAAGATATCCGGCGTGCCTATTACCAAGAATGGAAAGCTGGTTGGCATTCTCACCAACCGCGACCTGCGCTTCGAAACTCGCTTTGATATCCCCATCAGTAAAGTGATGACCAAGGAAAATTTGATCACGGTCGCGGTGGGCACGACGCTGGAAGATGCGGAAAAAATCCTCCACGAACACCGCGTGGAAAAACTTCTGGTAGTCGACGACAAATACAATCTAAAGGGTCTGATCACGGTAAAAGACATTCAGAAGAAACTGAAATATCCCCACGCTGCCAAAGACTCGCACGGCAGGCTGCGCGCCGCGGCAGCCATCGGAGCCACCGGAGACTTCCTGGAACGCGCCCAGGAACTGGCGAAATATAAAGTCGATCTGTTGGCCATCGACAGCGCCCACGGCCACTCCACCCGGGTGCTCGACGCCATCAAAGCGGTGAAATCCAAGCTTCCGGAAGTTGATCTGATCGTAGGAAACGTTGCGACCTTCGACGGCGCGTGCGAACTGGCTAGAGCCGGCGCGGATGCGATAAAAGTCGGCATCGGCCCCGGATCGATCTGCACCACGAGGATTGTGACCGGCGCCGGCGTTCCCCAAATCACCGCCATCGCCGAAGCTTATCGCGCCACCAAAGACGCCGGCATCCCGATCATCGCCGACGGCGGAATCAAATATTCAGGCGACATCACAAAAGCCCTGGCAGCAGGCGCAGCCGCAGTCATGATCGGATCCCTCTTCGCCGGAACCGATGAAAGCCCCGGCGAGCTGATTCTCTACCAAGGCCGAACCTTCAAATCCTACCGCGGCATGGGTTCGCTAGGCGCAATGGCCCAAGGCTCCAGCGAGCGTTATTTCCAAAACACCGACGATGCCTCGACCGCCATGCCAGTAATGGGCGAAGACTCAAATCGCCTGGGTAAACTGGTCCCTGAAGGAATAGAAGGCCGAGTCCCCTACCGCGGCTCCGTGTCAGTGACCATTCATCAAATGGTGGGCGGCCTAAGATCAGGCATGGGCTACTGCGGCTGCGCGAGCATTCCCGACTTGCTGCAGAAAACGCGCTTCGTTCGAATAAGCGGCGCCGGCCTCCGCGAGAGCCACGTCCACGACGTCATGATTACCAGGGAAGCTCCGAACTATGCGGTCGAGTAGGGCTTCATTTTGAAAGGTTCCATGTTTTTCGAATGCGCGGGGGCGGCTCGTTCTTGATCCCTGATCAAAAGCAGTTACTCAAGACCTGGGTTGCCGCGGCTTTGTGGATGACGCTGATCGCGATCGAATCCACCGACACATTTTCGGCCGAGCACACCGGCCGGTTTCTTTATCCTCTGTTTCATTTCCTCATGGGTCTGGATCTGGCACGCTTCGAGGTGGTCCATCACTACATCCGAAAATGCGGCCACTTTGTTGGCTACTTTACCTTAAGCTTTTTTCTGTTTCGCGCCTGGCGTGCCACACTGCGCTTGCCCTGGGCTCCGCCATGGGCGCTGCGCTGGGCTACGATTGCTTTTTTCATGTCTGTTCTGGTAGCCAGCTTGGACGAGTGGCATCAGACTTTCATTCCCTCACGAACCGGCGCGTTCAGCGATGTCGTGTTGGACAGTTTCGCGGCGCTGACGGCACAGCTTTTGATATTTCTTTTCCTGGCTTTGAAACCGCGTCGAATGGCTACCGTCGGCGATTGAACATTCACCTCCGGATAGACTCAATACATCGCGTCGTACTTCGTCACAACCCACTCCCCGCTTTTGTCTTCGAGCGTGACTGAGAACAGCTCTTTATAAGTGCCCGATTGGCCGGGAGCGTTGAGGCGCTTGCCACGGTATTGCAAAATGCGCAGCGGCGGGTTATCTTCCCAATCCACGACCTTCCAGGAAACCAGCGGGTGCTGTGCCTCAGAAGCGCAAATAAAGGCCGCGTACTTTTTGCGGTAATCCTTTTCCCATTCGGCCAGCTCTTCCTGGCAGTGTCCATCACGCATGGCATCGAGGTACTTCGCGGCCACGCGCTCGGTGGTACGGTCGCGCAAGGGATTCAGTGAGATTGAATTCGGGGTTCCGGAAAGGGGATCACGATCCTCGGAGCGGGAGAGGACCGGGCCCTGCCCGTTCAGCCACATCAGATAGCCAAAAAAGATCAGCAGAACCAGCACGCCGGCGCCTGCGGCGATCGCGATTTGTATGCGGGAAAACCCCATATTCTCTTGCAAGTGTAACGTGAGGAGGAATGGGCGCTAGGTTACGGCAGTGACCCTCGTTAGTACATGTACGAATGGAAAAAGCGCACCCGAATGACAGAGTGCGCTTGCAAAGAGTAGTTTCGAGCGCCAAAGGAGTGCGAGTTTGCGTTAGTACTGGCCGTAAATCAGCACATCCAAGGCGCCATGGGTGCTTGCGGTCCCTACGCTATCAGCGTAGACGCTGAGTTGCGTGCCGGGAACGTCGTACACCCGAGTCATCTGGGAATGGGGCGTCAGCATGATGGTGTCGAGTTGCGCCACCAGTTCTTCACCCTCGGTGAAAGTCAGTCGCAGGATTATGTTGGTGGTGGAGTCGATGCGTTCGTCCGCCACCAAGCGGATGCGTTCGTACATGCTGACATCGACGACGCCCAGTAATTTGGTCTGTCCGCCGGGAATCGAGATTGAACCCACAGGGGTGCGGAATGCCAGCACGTTTTCAACGTTGGGAGTTAAATGAGGTTGTATTGGAGTTGGAGACGTTCTTGGTGATGTTGCCATGATTTGCCTCCGTATCTGACGCGCCTGAGGGGCGCGGATTTGTGTTTCTACGTGATGGGGGAGAATAGTCCAGCGAACTATTAACAAGCGGATTTTAGGTCTGGGCAAATGGAAAGACAATGCTTGCGGATGAAAATATGTTGGTCAAAGGGCCAAAATGGGAATGCTGCTGCCCCCCCGGTTAGAATGCCTCCGGCCATCGCTGTGCGCCGTGGTAGATGGCGAGGATCACAATGCGTTCTTTCTCGATGCAATAAGCGACGACGAAAGGGGAATTCGGGATGACCAGCTCACGGGTGCCCGGGACCCGGCCCGGTCTCCCTGACATGGGGAATGTAGCGAGTTGTTGAACACTGGTAACGATATGCGTAGTGATTTGGGCGGCAATCTCTTCGCTGTTGGATAGCGCGATGTAGTCGTGAGCCTGATCCAGTTGAAGAGTTGCCTGTTCCGCCCATTCGATCATTCATGTGCCCGAATCATCAATATGCTCGAATCATGAGCGAGCGCGCCCAGTCCTCTGGAGCCGCTTTACTACCTGTTCGTGGCTGACAACGCGGCTGCGTCGCATGTCTTCAAGTCCCTTGCGTACGAGCGCATCCTGGTAGGCGTGCAGTTGGATGTAATTGGTGATGGCCTCATTGATCAGATAGCTGCGGGGACGGTCCTGCGCGGCGGCAAGTGAATCAAGAGCGTCGATCTTTTGGGCCTCGGCACGGAAGCTGATGGTCTTTTCTGCGTTGCTCATAATGCAATAACTATAGCATGTATTATTATGTAATACCGAAAACGTTCAACCCTCGGTATTGGTGCGGCCAGTGGGTAAGGGCGGTACGATGTTTTCTTTGGAGGACAGGAGTGATATCTCGTGACACGCAAAGTCGGCACTGCGGATCGGCCGAGTGGCTCGCTCGCTGGAAGGCGCGTGAGGGTAGAGCGAGATGGCGTGGCGCGTGAGCAGGTCATCGGCTTTTATGCCACATATGATCGGCGCAAGAAGGGGAAAAACTTCTTCCTTCCGACATCGAAGCATGCCGCGGGGTGATCCGACGGCATAGACCGGAAGCAATAATCCGCCGCGCTATCGAGTGAAACCCGGGCCAAGTGGTATCTCGAGGACGGCAGCGGCCCGAGCTCTTGCATTGCTCGAAAGGGGTCTGCGGCACGGAGAGGTCGTCCGAACCGCGTGCATATCTTGGCTACGAACCCGACGAACGCAGTGCCTTCATCCAGTCTCATCCTGAACTAGACACCAAGCCAACCTGCGGAGCGGTGAAGCTCCTGTCTCAATACTCTGCGGGTGCTGCTCTTACTTGATTTTGTCTTCGCCTTCGGCGCCGGGAGCCGGGTGTTCGACTCCTTGCTGGGCCTCGGCTTCTTCCATGGCTCGCTTGGTTTCGGCGGCGCGCTTGGCGCGGGCTTCGCCACGCTTTTGGCGCTTTTCGTCGAGGACCTTTTCGCTGCCCAGGAGTTCGACGAAGGCGTTGTCGGCGCCATCGCCTTTTCTCCATCCGGTGCGGATGATGCGAAGGTAACCGCCGTTGCGATCGCCGAAGCGCGGTCCGATCGTGTCAAACAGTTTGTCGACTGCGGCGCTGGTCATGAGGTAAGCCAAGGCCTGACGGCGCGCGGCCAGATCTCCGCGCTTGCCCAGGGTGATCATTTTTTCGACTTGCGGGCGCATGGCTTTGGCTTTGGGGACGGTTGTCTCGACTCGCTCTTCGAGGATGAGAGAAGTGACCAGGTTCCGCAGCAAAGAACGGCGGTGCGCGGTGTTACGTCCCAGTTTCCATCCTGCTACTTTGTGACGCATGGCTGAATCCTTTGTTCCGGTGGAGGAAAGCAGATTCCTCGCTTCGCTCGGAATGACAAAATTAGGGTGCTCGGAATGACAAAATTAGACTGACAAAATTTGTGGGGACGGTCGCCCGTCCCCACACAAGCTTTTTACAAATCGTTGTCGTTGCCGTAGGCCGACGCGGGTAGAATCTGGTTCGACGTCGGGCCGGGTACTGCGTTGCCCTGTTCGTCAATCTTCATTCCCAGACTCAAGCCCATCGTGCCGAGAATTTCCTTAATTTCGTTCAGCGACTTGCGGCCGAAGTTCTTGGTCTTGAGCATTTCGGCTTCGGTCTTTTGCACCAGTTCGCCAATCGACTGAATGTTCGCGTTCTTCAGGCAGTTGTAGCTGCGAACGGACAGCTCGAGTTCTTCCACGGAACGGTTAAGGTTCTCGTTCTTGATCTCGGGCTTGCGCTCTTCGGACGATGTTGAAGTCTCGATATCTTCTTCGAAGTTGATGAAGATGTTCATGTGGTCCTTCAGCAGCTTCGCCGCCAGGCCGATGGAATCGGCCGGGGTGATGGAGCCGTTGGTCCAGACCTCGAGAGTGAGCTTGTCGTAGTCGGTGATCTGCCCGAGACGCGCGGCTTCCACGGTGTAGTTGCACTTGCGCACCGGGGAGTGTACGGAATCGATGGGAATGAATCCGATGCCGAGGTCTTCGTCGAAATTCTTGTCGGCGGAGGTGTAGCCGCGACCGCGCTTGAGGCGCATTTCCATGTCGAGTTTGCCGCCTTCGCTGACGGTAGCCACGTAAACGTCTTTATCCAGCACCTCGACGTCAGCGTCGGCTTCAATCATGCCGGAGGTGACGACGCCCGGTTGATCGGCACGCAGATAGATGGCTTTGGGCGCGTCGCCGCTGAGCTTGAAGGGAATCTGCTTCAGGTTCAGGATGATGTCGGTGGCGTCCTCGACTACGCCGGGGATCGACTGGAATTCGTGCAGCACGCCTTCGATTTTCACCGCGGTGACTGCGGCTCCTTCAATCGAAGACAACAGCACGCGCCTCAAGGCGTTGCCGATGGTGGTGCCGAAGCCGCGTTCAAATGGCTGGGCCCAGAAGATGCCGTACTTATCGGTGAGGGTCGAAGTATCGACCGCTAGACGTTTCGGTTTTTGAAAACCTCTCCACAGCATTTGTTTATTCTCCTTCGGCCGTTTGGCTCAGTCCTGACTCCCTGGACGGGTCCGTGTTCGTTCAGGTCAAACGTCGGGACAGGCTGATCTGGCTCGAAATGGGGACCAGAAAAATCTGATGCTACTCGCGAGATCCTTCGCTTCGCTCAGGATGACTTCGGCTGGGGGACGCCCAGCCTAGCCACGTTTATTTGCTATACAGTTCGACAATCAACTGCTCGTTCACTGGCAGATGAATGTCTTCGCGCTTAGGCAACGATAAAACTTTTCCCTTGTAGTGGTCGCGATCGATCTCCAGCCAAGTCGGCGCGTTTTGATGGCTGGCGAATTCTTTCGCCGGTTCGAGAATCGCCAACTTCAAGCTGCCTTCGCGGATCGCAATCTCTTCGCCAACACTCACCTGGTAGGAGGGAATGTTGACCTTGCGGCCATCCACTTGAACGTGGCCATGACGCACAAGTTGGCGCGCTTGACGACGCGACACGCCGAAGCCCAAGCGGTAGACAACGTTGTCGAGACGGCGCTCAAGCTGTTGCAGAAGCAGTTCGCCGGTGACGCCCTTGGTGCGCGCGGCCTTCTCGAAGTAATTTCGGAACTGGCCTTCCTGGGCGAAGTAAATACGCTTGGTCTTTTGTTTCTCGCGCAGTTGCAGGCCATAGCCCACGATTTTCGACTTGCGGTCCTTGCCATGCTGACCGGGAGCAAAGTTGCGCTTCTCGATGGGACACTTATCGCTGAAGCATTTGGTGCCTTTGAGGAACAGCTTCATGCCCTCGCGGCGGCAGAGACGACAGACGGGATCAGTGTAACGTGCCAAGTTGCTTCTCCTTTAGATGACCGGTTTACAGGTTTGGCTTCACCCTTCGTCCCGGACGGTTATTACGAACTATTCGACATCGCTGCCCACCTGCACCGCAGCTTGTTTAAGCAGCGATCTCCACTCGTCGAGGATCGCCGCTTCCGGATTCTCAGTGCTCATCTTCCCAGCCCACCGGAATCTGAGGTACATAGTGTAAATCTCCCCTGTTAGCCCTCGGCTCTGCACTTTCAGGAACGAAACGGGCAGGTCGTTTCCACTCGATTCGGAGAGCGCAACCATCCCATCGTGCAAACCAGCTTTCTGGAGCCCTGCTTTCGCTTGCTCGAACTGCCTCGACGTCCACTCAAAAGACTTGCCGAACGTTTGCTTGCAGGCTGTGTCAGTCTCCTGATATTCACCGGAAACCGTCTCTCCGAGTCTTCGAATCTTGACGTTCACGACTCGAGTAGGCCACAAGTCTTGCGGCTCCGCCGTCTGCCGTGATCGCACGCATCTTGAAAACAAGATAGACTGCAGTTCGATCGTTTCACTCTTGCCCGCGGCCTGGCCAGCACATGGCCAAAAACACAACATCAAGCCTCCGACAATACAAAAAAAAACCTTCATCCGAATCAAACCCTTCGGCGCTTCGGCGGACGGCAGCCGTTGTGCGGGATCGGCGTCGCATCTTTGATGTTGCGCACCTCGATGCCGGAGGCCGCTAGCGCACGAATTGCGGACTCGCGCCCCGAACCCGGCCCGCTGACTCGCACTTCGACGCTGCGTACGCCGTGATCGCGCGCCATCACTGCGGCGTTCGATGCGGCCTGCTGGGCGGCGAATGGCGTGCCTTTGCGCGACCCGCGGAATCCCAAAGAGCCGGAACTCTTCCACGAGAGCACATTCCCGGCCTGATCGGCGATGGTCACGATCGTGTTGTTGAACGAAGCCTGGATGTGCGCAATGCCGTGGGAGACATGCTTGCGCTCCTTCTTCTTGAACGTCTTCTTCTTGCCTTTTTTCTCTGGCGCCGCGGGGCCGCCGGCTGCTGCTGGTTTTGCCATAGTGTTTCAGTCCTTGGTCGTTGGTCCTTGGTCGTTGGTCATTTCATGCGAATGACCAAGGACGAACGACCAACGACGGTTTTATGTCTTCGTCGCTGTCTTCTTCTTCGCCGCGACTGTGCCTTTGCGCGGACCTTTTCGAGTGCGGGCGTTGGTATGCGTGCGTTGTCCACGGACTGGCAGATTCCGGCGATGGCGGTATCCGCGATAGGAGCCGATTTCGATGAGCCGCTTGATGTTCATCGAAACTTCCTTGCGCAGGTCGCCTTCGACCAGACCTTCGGCCTCAATGACCTGACGGATGCGGTTGACCTCGTCCTCGCCCAGGTCTTGAACTTTCTTCATCGGCTCGACCTTCGCCTGATCGAGAATGCGGGCGGCGCGCGGATTGCCGATTCCGTAGATATAGGTCAGCGCGATGTTGATGTGCTTTCCGCGCGGTAAGTCGATGCCTGCAATGCGTGCCATGTTTGTCCTTTATCTTATCCTTGGCGTTGCTTGTGTTTGGAAGTCTCGCAGATCACCCGCACCACGCCCTTGCGGTGAATGACCTTGCACTTATCGCAAATTTTCTTGACTGATGCTCTTACTTTCATAAACCAGCTCCTAGCTCCTAGCTCCTAGCCATCACGGGTTTAGCCAGTGGCTAGCAGCTAGGAGCTTATTTGTACCGATACACGATCCGGCCGCGATTCAGATCATAGGGCGAAAGCTCGACCGCAACCTTGTCCCCGGGCAGGATGCGAATGAAATTCTTGCGCATTTTTCCGGAAACGTGCGCCAGCACCTGGTGCTTGTTTTCGAGTTCGACCTTGAACATGGCATTGGGCAGCGGCTCAAGAACCGTTGCCATCACCTCAATCGCGTCTTCTTTGCTCATCGACTCCTTAAATTCAGCTTCTAGCGCTGCTTGCTTCTAGCTTTAGAGTCCTTAGCTGGAAGCCAGTAGCTAGGAGCTCTTATTGCGTCAAAATCACCGGACCTTCTTTTGTCACCGCCACGCAGTGTTCAAAATGCGCGCTGCAGCTCCCGTCGGCGGTTACTGCGGTCCACTTGTCATCCAAAACGCGAGTGCCGGGCTTGCCAAAATTTACCATCGGTTCAATCGCGAGCACCATGCCTTCCCGCAGGCGGGCGCCCTGGCCACGGGCTCCGAAGTTCGGGACTTGCGGCTCTTCGTGGAGCCTGGTTCCGATGCCGTGCCCGACAAACTCGCGCACCACACTGAAACCGTTCGCTTCGACAAATTCCTGCACCGCTGCGCCTACATCGCCAACCGCATTGCCCAGCCGCGCCTGCTCGATGCCCTTGTACAAGGACGCCTCCGTGACCTCGAGCAGCTTGCGAACTTCCGGCTTGACCGACTCGTCCACGGGCACCGTAATCGCAGCGTCGCCGTAGTATCCATCGAGAACCACACCGCAATCGATGGAAACGATGTCGCCCGCCTTCAGCACCCGCTTTTCCGACGGAATGCCGTGCACGATCTCTTCGTTCACCGAGGTGCAAAGCACGCAAGGATAATCGTAATAACCCTTGAATGCGGGCTTTGCCCCCAGATCCTTGATCTTTTTCTCGGCCGCGCGCTCCAGATCCATGGTCGTGGCTCCGGGAGTTACCAGCGCGCGAACATGATCGAGCACTTCCCGAACGATGCGGCCGCTAGCCCGCATGCGCTCGATTTCGGCCGTCGATTTACAAACAATTGCCATCCCGGTGCTCAATCACGTAAAACATCTGCCCGGAAACTTCACCCACAGGCAAGTCGCCATTCACCGAAACCAGGCGTCCCTTTTGCTCATAGTATTCCGCCACGGGCCGGGTCTGCAGGTCATACGTTTGCAGACGGTCCCGAATCACTTCCTCCCGATCATCGCTGCGAATTACCAGCGGAGAACCGTCAACATCGCAGATATCCGGGACCCTAGATGGCTGGAAATAGACGTTATAGATGTGTCCGTTGGCGAGACAAGTCCTGCGTCCAGTGAGCCGCTTTACCAACTGATTATAGTCCACGTCGATGCGGATCACAATTGGCAGGCACTTGCCTCCATGTGAGTTTTCAAAGATCTCGCTCTCAAAAAAAGCATCCAGCCAGCCCGCTTGTCGGGCCGTCCGCGGAAACCCGTCAAGAATAAAACCGCGTTCGCAATCCGCGTCACGCACCCGCCACGCCACCATGTCGCAAACCAGATCGTCCGGAACCAGTTCGCCGCGAGCCATAATGGCCTGCGCCTGTGTGCCCAACTCGGTGCCGCGCTGCACGTTGGCCCGCAGAATGTCTCCGGTCGAGATCTGCGGAATGCCATAGTGTTCGGCAATCCGCTTGGCCTGCGTGCCTTTGCCGGCACCCGGCGGCCCAAGCAGGACAACCGGCCCGATGTTTTGTGAGGTTTCCATCGAACTGAACCTAGTACGTTCCCTGCTTCCAGGCGCACGCGGTCAGCTCCATAACCACCCGCCGACCGGGCGGTACGGCAAACCTCAAATCTTCCTCATGTCCAACTACGGCGTCCGCGAATACGTCCGCTGCGTGGAGTAAATCCGTCGTAGTGGCGCATGATGAGCTGCGCTTCAATCTGCGTCACCGTATCCATCGCCACGCCGACCACGATCAGCAGCGACGTGCCGCCAAAATAAAACGTTACACCCAGTCCGTTCGTCACCCAAGTAGGCAGCCGCTCGAAGAATGCTCCGATCGGTCCATACAGGTGATTGAGATGGATTCCCGTGATCATCCACTCCGGAATGAAAGAAATGATGATCAGATACAAAGCGCCTACCAGAGTAATTCGGGTCAGAATCTCATTGATGTGGTCGGCGGTTCGTTTGCCGGGCCGGATCCCGGGAATAAACCCTCCGTACTTCCGCATGTTGTCGGCAACCTCGTTGGGGTTGAAGACGATCGATACATAGAAGTACGCGAAGAAAATAATGCCCACCGCGTAAAGAAACGTGTACAGCGGCTCGCCCCAGCCCAGCCAGTGAATCAGATCGCCGAAGTACCGGTTGTTGCGCAGGCCATATCCCATGGTCTGAGGCATGGTCAGGATGGAAGAGGCAAAAATCACAGGCATCACGCCGCCAGCATTGACGCGCAACGGCAGGTGTGTGGATTGGCCTCCCATGACTTTGCGTCCGACGACGCGCTTCGCGTATTGCACCGGAATCCGTCGTTCGCTGCGTTCGACGTAAACGATGAACGCCACCACCAGAATCATGATGCCTACGAGCAGAATCATGGCGGGTGCGGTAAAGGCGCCCCAGGCATTGGTGCGGACTTTGTCGATCAGGTCAGCTACACCGCGCGGGAGTCCGACTACGATACCCGCGAAGATCAAGAGCGACATGCCGTTGCCCACGCCGCGTTCGGTAATCTGCTCGCCCAGCCACATGATGAAGGCGCTGCCCGTGGTCAGCGTGAGCATGGTCATCAGGATGAAGGGAACGCCGGGGTTGACTACGAAATCGCCCGATTTTTCAAGACTGATAGCGATGCCGAGCGACTGAACCGAACTCAAAATGACGGTTAGATATCGCGTCCACTGGGTGATTTTCTTGCGTCCCAGTTCGCCTTCCTTCTGCAACTTCGCCAGCGGCTCATAAACCACAGTCAAAAGCTGCAGAATGATCGATGCCGTAATGTACGGCATAATGCCCAGCGCGAAAATGGTCAGGCGCCGGAGCTGGCCGCCGGAGAACAGGTCGACAAAGCCTAAGAATGTGCCCTTGTTCTGTTCGAAGAATTGCTGCAGCTTGTCCGCATTCACGCCCGGCGTGGGAATGTGCCCACCCAGGCGGTAAACCGCCAACAGCCCCAGCGTGAAAAGAATGCGCTTGCGCAGGTCGGGGATGCGAAATATGTTGGCTAATTTCTCAAGCATTACTGCAAGACCTCAAACTTGCCGCCTGCCTTGGTGATTTTTTCCTGGGCCGACTTGGAGAATTTGTGCGCGTGCACGGTCAGCGCAATCGAGATCTCCCCGTTGCCAAGGATCTTCACCGGGTGTTTGGTGCTGATGACGCCGGCCTTGCGCAGTATCTCGGGAGTGATAGTGGTCTCACCGAGCGTGGCCAGCTTTTCCAGATTCACGATATTGAATTCCTTGCGGAAGATATTAGTGAAGCCGCGCTTGGGCATGCGGCGATGGAGCGGCATCTGGCCGCCTTCAAAGCCACGCATCATGCGCGAACCGCTGCGTGAACGCTGGCCTTTGTGTCCGCGCGTGGATGTTTTGCCCATGCCGGAACCCATACCGCGGCCGACGCGTTTCTTGCCGGAGTTCGCCTTCTTCGGTGCTCGAATATTCGACAGATTCATAATTGCTCGTCGCTGTAGAGACGTAGCAAGCTACGTCTCTAGGAAAAATTACAGTTGCACAATTTCGACCAGATGCGGGACCTTGGCCACCATTCCGCGAATGGCGGGGTTGTCCGGACGCTCAATCACCTGGTTCAACCGCGTAAAACCCAGCCCCTTGACTACCAGCTTCTGTTTTACCGGGGCACAAATCGCGGAACGCACCCACTTCAGATGGATCTTTCCGCCGCCCGCATTCGATTTCTTTGCCGTCATTCCAGACTCCGTCCTACAACTCTTCAGCGGTTTTGCCGCGCAGCGCAGCCACATCGGCACGGTTTTTCAATTTCTTCAGGGCATCAAACGTCGCTTTAATTACATTGTGCGGGTTGGTGGTCCCGATCGATTTGGTCAGCACATTCTGAATACCGGCTGACGTCATGACCGCGCGCACGGCCCCACCGGCGATCACGCCCGTGCCTTCAGGGGCGGGCTTCAAGAGCACCATTCCCGATCCAAAGCGCCCCAGCACAATGTGCGGGATGCTGGTTTGGGTGAGGTTGATCCTCATCAGATTCTTCTTCGCCGACTCAATCCCCTTGCGGATGGCCTGAGGAACTTCCTTCGCCTTCCCCGAGCCGTATCCGACGACGGCGGAACTGGGATCTCCGACCACGACCAGAGCAGCAAAGGAAAGATTCTTGCCGCCTTTGACCACCTTGGTGACCCGGTTAATGGCCACTACCTGGTCCTTCAGTTGGTAGGAACCCGCATCAAGCTTCTTAATGACTGTTGGCATTCTTTGATTCTCGTTTCTTCTCTCCGCCGAGCTTCGCTCGGCCAACCGGGTTAAAGACCCAGTCCCATAAAATCTAGAATTGCAAACCGGCTTCGCGGGCTGCGTCGGCCAGAGCCTTCACCCGGCCGTGATAGATATAACCGCCACGATCGAAAACAACTTTGCTGATTCCTTTGGCCTTCGCCCGCTCCGCGATGAGCTTGCCGACTTCTTTGGCCGAGGCCACGTTTCCGCCGGTGCGCCGCTCGCCCTTTTTGCCCTCCGCGGAGTGCGCGAAGACCACGGTGTTGCCCTGCAAATCGTCGATCAGTTGCACATAGATATGGTTCAGCGAACGGTATACGTTCAGCCGCGGCCGCTCCGAAGTTCCGAGGATCTTCTTGCGAATGCGCTCGTGTACGTGCCGCCGGTTGGTGTTTTTCGATGTCCGTGTAAGCATAAAAAATGTCCTTGGTCGTTGGTCGTTGGTCGTTCGTCAAAACCAAGACCCACGTCGTCAGTTCGTATTGGCCAACGACCAGTGGCCAACGACCAACGACGAATTACTTCGCTCCGGTTTTGCCCACTTTCTTCTTCAAACGTTCGCCCGCATAACGTACACCTTTATTCTTGTACGGATCGGGTGGACGCAGGCTGCGCATTTCGGCAGCGACCTGTCCGACTTTCTGGCGATCGATTCCGGTGACGCTCAGCTTGGTCTGCTTAGGATCAACCGTCGCTTCAATGCCGACAGGCAGCGGGTACTCGATCAAATGAGAGTAGCCCAGACTGAACACCACCGTGTTCTTGCCTTTCATTTCGGCGCGATAGCCGATGCCGACGATTTCGAGGTCGCGGGTCCATCCCTTGGTGACGCCTTCGACAGCGTTGTTGACCAATGCGCGAGCCAGACCGTGGACAGCCGCTTGCGAATCGTTTTCACGTATCGCTACGAGATTTCCATCTTGCTGCTGAACTTTGATGCCAGCAGGCAGGTGCGTGTCCAGTTTGCCCTTCGGGCCCTGAACGGCAACCGTGTCGCCCTCAATCTTGACCGTGACTCCCTTGGGGAGCGGGATCGGTTTTTTTCCAATTCGTGACATAAGTAAGCTCTCAGCTTTCAGCTCTTGGCTTTCAGCTACTAGCTTCTAGCTACTAGCTTTGCCGCTCCGCTATTACACTTGCGCGATCCTGATGCCCAACCACGTCGGCATCTTCATTCAGGTGCTCAGGCTAAAAGCTAGAAGCTAGCAGCCAGGAGCGGTTCTTACCAAACTTCGCAGAGCAACTCGCCACCCAGGCCCTGTTTGCGCGCCTGGCGTCCGGTCATCACACCGCGAGGCGTGGTGAGAATGTTAATGCCCATCCCGCCCAGTACGCGAGGGATCTCGGTTCGCCGCACATACACACGGCATCCCGGCCGCGAGACGCGGTTCACATTCGAGATCACCGCTTCGTTGTTGTTGGCGTATTTCAGGTAGACGCGCAGAATCTTGTGCCCTTCCTCTTCCGTCGCCTTGAAATTCGAGATATAGCCCTCTTCCTTCAGGATGCGGGCAATCTCCAGCTTCAGCTTGGAGGCAGGAATATCTACCTTCTGGTGCCGGGCGCTAATCGCATTGCGAATTCGCGTCAGCATATCTGCGACCGGATCGGTCAACCTCATGCGTTCCTTCTCCT
>DATHPO010000230.1:0-7267 GCA_035483835.1 Terriglobales bacterium | reverse complement strand
TCTATGTACCCAGCCTGGCGCTTCAGCCTCTGGTTGAGAACGCCATCAAGCACGGCTTCAGCGTCGATTCCGCCGCAGGCCGGCTAGAGATCTCTGCCAAACGCCACAACGGCAGAGTTTGCCTCTGCGTCCGCGATGATGGCCCGGGTCCGGCACCGGGATCGCCCCTGCGCTTCGGCGTCGGACTCACCAACATCCAGTCACGCTTGAAACAGCTCTACGGCGACGAGTCGTCGCTGGAACTTACCGGGGGCAACGGTCGAGGCTGTGAGGCCATCATCACCATTCCACTGAGGAGTTCGCATGAAGACACGAGTCCTCATCGTTGATGACGAACCGATCGCCCGCCGCGGTATCCGTCGCTATCTGGCCGAACACAACGGCATTGAAGTTGTAGGCGAGGCGGCCAACGGAATCAGTGCGGTCGAGCAGATCAATGAACTTCATCCCGACATCGTTTTTCTCGATGTGCTCATGCCTGATCTGGATGGTTTTGGAGTCATCGAAAATGTCGAGCCTTCCACCGGCCGCGCTCCCGTATATATCTTCGTTACGGCTCATGATGCGCACGCCATTCGTGCATTCGAAGTGCACGCTGTTGACTATCTCTTGAAACCGTTTGATAAGCGGCGATTTGCCAAGGCCCTGGCTCACGCACGCCAGGTCCTCGAACAGCGCGGGAAAGCTAATCGAAGTCTCGAACCACTGCTCCAATCCCTCCGTAGTGTCCGCCCCTTGCAACGCTTCGTGGTAAAGGACAAGAAGCGCATTTTCTTTGTTCCCGTTTCCCACGTTCTGTGGATCGAAGCCACGGGAAACTATGCCTCGATACACACCGCCACCGACAGTCACCTGTTGCGCGAAACCCTGGCACACCTGGAAGAGAAGCTCGCCCCACACCACTTCATCCGCGTGCGCAAATCGGCCATCGTCAACACTGCCCGCATCAGCGAGATTCGTCCGATGTTCGATGGGGTATACGACATCCTACTGGCAGAAGGTACGGTGATCACCTCAAGTCGCAGATACGCCCACAAGTTACGCGCCCTGCTAGAATCCTAGTCTCGGGCCCAGGATGTAATCTGGCGCGTCAGCGTGGAATGCCAGCGGCGGTAGTGACGTTCTTTAGCGGATAGGACATGACATTGGGACAGCAATCCCTCTCTGAAGCAGGGTGTGATGCACACCTTTGTCTCAGCGAGGGGTTCAGTCTCGGAGATTTCGAATCGTTATGCCACGGCCAACCGACCAACAACTTGTAAGTCAGCTTGCTGATGCGATTCGTAAGGCCGGCTCGGGCCAACCAGACTGGCTCATCTATGTGCCCGCGGTGTCGGCGGCGATTGCAGCCCTTTCGGCTTCGTCAGCGTATAGGTCACCAGAGACTTGGCCAGGGTTAGGCAGATTCAGTACGCAGTGGACGTGCCTTTAGGGCGTGACGGCGGGCTTTCTTAACGTAGGAATTTCCCGCATTGCCAATATGACTGAGTTCCACTTTCCGGTCATCGAAGTCCGCGATGATGATCAGGTTCCCGCCCATTGCGGAGATGATGGATCGAAGCTGATCGACCGTGGATGTTTCGATTCCTCTTTTCGAGTTTTGAAATCGCGACTTGGGAGACTTTCATACGTTCGGCGAGATCAGCCTGCGTAACTTGTAGAGCGTCTCGTAATTCGGCAAGCTCCATCGCGGCGATTTCCTTCATGGCTGCTTTTCGCGCTCGAGCGATGGATTCCGGCGTCATCGTCTGCTTTGCGAGTTCGCTAAATTTCATTCGCGCCATTAGAGAAGTCCCTCCTTCTTCAGTTCAGCTAGGTAGGCATCGTAAATCCTGTCTGCGGTAGCGACCATTTTCGAAGTCCAGTTCTTGCAGACTTAATTCCACCAATCAAAAGAATTCCAGTCTGGCGGGGTTCAAACGCAAAACAAATTCGGTACGGTCTGCCTGCAAATTGAACGCGCAATTCCTTCATGTTGCCTAGGTTTCGGTTCGCTTCAGCAGGTAATCGAGCCCACCGATACGAAACCAACGGTAGCCATAGGGCTCAAGCAGAATGCAATGCTTGCCCGAGGCGTCGGGAGTGCTGTGATCGCTCGCCAGAAGATTGACGAGCTGGCCATCGACTTTCCCGGCAGAGCCGAATTCGACCTCTGTGGGAACGGCACTCAGGTTGTGCACGAACAGCACGGAATTGTTGCGCCAGTCATAGTGGATCGCAAGCACCTCTGGTTTGCCTGTCGGAATGATTGAAAAATCGCCCCAACCTATCTCGGGAACCTCCTTCCTCATACGGATCATGCGCTCGGTCCAGTCCATTAAGGAGTTGGGATCGCGCTTCTGCGCTGCGACATTTACATGCTCGAAGCCGTAAGCACCTTGGGAGATGACCGGAAGTACGGGCCGATCGCTTTCCGTGAATCCGGCTCGCGGTTCGTTGGACCATTGCATTGGCGTACGGGCGCAGTTGCGTTCGGGCAGATCAAGATTGTCGCCCATTCCGATTTCGTCCCCGTAACGGAACACGGGAGTGCCGGGAAGAGTCATCATCAAGCTGTAGGCGAGCTCGAGCCGCCGGCGATCACCTTGCATCATCGGCGCCAGACGGCGTCGAATCCCTCGCTTGTAGAGCTGCATATTCGGTTCAGGGCCGAACGCAGCGAAAACCGCATCGCGCTGCTTCTTGGTCAGGCGGCCAAGATCGAGCTCATCGTGATTCCGTAAGAATTGGGCCCATTGCGCAGTGGCAGGGCGCGGCTTGGTGGTCTGCAGGGCTTTGATCAGAGGACGAGTGTCGGCGGAAGCGAGTGCGTAAAACAGATGTTGATTGACCTCGAAATTAAACATCATTTGCAAGCGCTCTCCGGAGGTGCCGAAGTAATTCATGTCCACGTGTGGAATTACGTTCGCTTCCGCGAGAATGATGGCATCACCTTCGCGCCAGGTGAGAAATTCGCGAAGCATGCGGAGCATGTCGTAATTCTCGACGGGCCGTCGAACATTGGGGCCTTTGGCAGAAATGACGAAAGGCACCGCATCCATGCGGAATCCGGAGACACCTAACTGAAGCCAGAACCCCATTATTTTTAAAATTTCCGCTTGCACTTCTGGATTCGAAGTATTCAAGTCGGGCTGAAAATCGTAGAACCGATGGAAATACCAGGCTTTTGCAGCATCATCGTAATTCCATGTGGACTTCTGGACGCCCGGGAAGACCATGCCCTTGTTCGCGTCTCGCGGTTTCTTCTTCGACCAAACGTACCAGTCGCGATACTTCGACTTTGGATCTTTGCGCGCCTCTTGAAACCACGGATGCTGATCTGAGGTGTGATTCACAACCAGATCGATCAGGACTCGGAGGCCCCGCTGTCTACATCCCTGCGTGAACTCGACGAAGTCTCCCAGCGAACCGTAGCGAGGATCAACTCCGTAATAATCAGAAACGTCGTACCCATCGTCGCGACCCGGTGTCGGCTGGAAGGGAAGCAGCCAAATCGCCGTTACCCCGAGCCCTTGTAAATAATCGAGTCGTCGCAGGAGGCCTTGAAAATCGCCGATGCCGTCGGCGTTGGTATCGAGGTAGGTTCCCACGGAGAGGCAATAGACGATTGCGTTTTTGTACCAGAGGTCGTTGATCACGAGGAGTCCTCGGAAGGTCCAAGTCACCGCTTATGAGCTTGCAGATCGATTTTACCTTGAGCCATATTAGTTTGGACTACTGATCTGGGGGCCTGGCGCGTGAAGGAACTGGCGTGGTGGCAGCGTTGCGTCATCTATCAAATTTATCCGCGGTCGTTTCAGGATTCCAACGGCGATGGAATTGGCGATCTCCCAGGAATTATTCAGCGCCTTGACCATGTTGTGAGTCTTGGCATCGACGCGATTTGGATTTCTCCAATTTATCCTTCGCCCATGGCGGATTTTGGATATGACGTTGCAGATTATTGCGATGTAGCCCCGATCTTTGGCAGTCTTGCGGATTTCGACCGGTTGGTCGCCGAGTCGCATTCTCGGGGCCTTAGGGTCATTCTGGATTTCGTGCCCAATCACAGTTCGAACCAGCATCCCTGGTTTCTTGAAAGTCGAAGCTCACGCGAGAGTCCGAAAAGAGAGTGGTACATCTGGAAAGATCCCAGGGCAGGGGGCAGTCTCCCTAACAATTGGCTGAGCCATTTCGGTGGACCAGCGTGGGAGTGGGATGAAACGACGAAACAGTATTACTACCACTCATTTTTGAAGGAGCAGCCAGACCTCAATTGGCGAAATCCTGCGGTGAAGCAAGCGATGTACGAGGTGCTGCGTTTCTGGCTTGATCGCGGCGTCGATGGGTTTCGTGTCGATGTGCTCTGGATGCTGATCAAGGACGATAAGTTTCGCGACAATCCTGTGAATACCGGCTACGTTCCCGGTGAATCATCGTACAAGCGGATGTTGCCAGTCTATACCGCTAATCGGCCTGAGGTTCACGCGGTTATTAGCGAGATGCGGGGTGTAATGGACGCGTACCCGGATCCTGTTCTGATCGGCGAAATTTATCTGCCGATCGAGGAGTTGGTTACCTACTATGGACGCGATCTGAAGGGCGCGCATTTACCGTTCAACTTTCAGCTTATTCGAACTGCTTGGAATGCGCCGAGTGTCGCTCGGATCATGGAAGAGTACGAAGCGGCGTTGCCGCAGGGAGCGTGGCCAAACTGGGTGCTGGGAAATCACGATAAGGCGCGGATCGCCTCGAGAATCGGTGAGGCGCAAGCGCGGGTTGCCGCAATGCTGCTGCTTACTCTGCGCGGCACGCCCACCATTTATTACGGCGAGGAAATCGGGATGAAGGACGTTCCCGTTGGGCCCGAACAGGTTCAGGACCCGGCCGAGAAAAATGAGCCGGGGCTGGGGTTGGGTCGCGATCCTGAGCGGACTCCAATGCCATGGGACGGATCACTTCGTGGGGGCTTTACTTCGGGAGAGCCATGGCTGCCTTTGGGAGCGGACCACGCCAGCGTAAATGTGGCGGCAATGCGTGAGTCCTGCGGATCGATACTGAATCTCTACCGTGGTCTCGTTGAATTGCGGCGAAACCATCCGGTGCTTACGCGTGGAGCAACCGAAGCGGTGGGCGTTCAGGGGAAGATCTTGAGCTACGAACGACGCGAAGGTGATGAGCGATTTGCTGTTACCCTGAACCTGGGAGATGAACCGGCGCGAGTATCGCTTCCCTCTGGGCGAGTGCTGCTCTCGACCCATCTCGATCGTGCCGGAGAGGATGTGGACCAGGGCGTCTCGCTTCGCGCGGACGAAGGAATCGTTGTGCAAGTGAGGTCTGAATCAAAGCGAGGTGCCTGAGAGTGCAGCCCTATAGCGAGAACTCATCCTAGTGGGGCTTGAGCTTGCTCATTACGTCGAAGCCGAATTGAGGATTCTGGTATGTCCCGGTGACCTTTACGGGAATCTCGGCCCCGGCCTTCTTCCCCTTGAACAAAGGATCAAACGGCCTCAATAAAGCTGATTTGATTCCGCGCGTCTCCTGCGATAAATGGGCCTCGGTCTTTAGTGTTCCATGCAAATCAATCTGTTGGTTCAAAAGGTAGTAGCTGCCGCTCATGCGAGCTGACGCTCCTGGCACGTTAAGAGACAGGTCCGAAAACTTCGCGACGCCGTCTCGCACTTCCACGCGGCCCCGCAAGTTCAAGACTACATTTTCCAGATCGTCCGTATCCGATTCGGATGCCGTTTTATTCTTGTCTTCATTCTTATCTTTATCCTTGTCTTTCTTCTCGCCGCGCGCTCTGTCGCTCAGCTCATCAACTTGCGTTTGCGTGGGGGGCTTTGTGAACGCTGCCTCGTCAATTCCGAAATCGCCCTGCAGGATAAGCTCCTTCAGAAACGGCCGTCCCTCAGGAGGTATTAGAACGTGCGCTTTCAAACGTGTCTGTCCGTTCATCGGCGGACGGTTTGCCGTTACAAACAACCGCAACAAGTCCTGTATGCGCCCTTCATTCACTTCCAGTTCCAATGAGGTCGTTTTCCCCTTTTGCCCAGATTTGCTCGCTATGCTCCCCTCCCCTCCAACCACCGTCTGAAGAAATGACGTGTGTATTTCATTCAAGAAGATATCGCCGTTCGTCCCGTTCACATTGGCGCGAAACCGCGAGCTCAAATGCACTTCGTGATCGCTAGTCACCACCTCAAAGTCCGGAATATCAACTGTCCCGCGAACAGCGACATCACCTAGCCGCCCGGTGAAATCGCCGCCCGACGAGAGCGTCCCAGCGATTCCATGAAACACGTTGAGGTTGGCTTGCTGAAAGTTGTACGAGCCCGAAAGTAGCGTGGAGCCCAGATCATTCAGGTTAAGTGGCCCGAAGTGCCCGTAGGAGCTAATTTGGCCCGGCGGCTCGGCGTTCTGCATGGTGACACGGTAGGACCAGGGATTTGAGGGGCCATAAGATCGAACCACGAGCGAATGTATCTCAAATTTAAGCGGCGGTTGGTCATTCGACCGGTCAACCTCCAGGGTTGCACCGTCCGCCACAATTTCGCCGACGCGGACCTGGCTCGGTTGCGAATTCGAATGGCCGCTGCTTGCGCCGAGCACCGGTACGTGCACGTGAAGCGCGTTCAGCAAAATCCGTGCGATGTAGCCGGGCCTCGCAAGTAAATCAACGTAGCGCGCTTCTATAGCAATCCTCTGAACTGTCACCAGCGGTGGCGCATCTGCAGTATTAGGTGATCGGAGGAATGTAACATTCTCGGCCACGCACCCGGGATGCGGGAAATAAACCGTGTGAAACTTCCCGAATGACACTTTCGAGTGAACGATATTCTCTAAGCTTTCCGATACTTTCGACTGTGTAAACGGAGACTTGATCACGGCTATGATCAGCAAGAGGAACGCGATCGCGGCAAGCGCCACAGCCACTCCCAAGCTCCACCGAAGAACACGGGATCGTGGTCCGGTGCCAAATGAATTCTCGATGTATCTTGAGCGCAAAACGGCACCTGTTCCGCTAATGACGTTAGCTCGGTTGGGCGGGCCTTTATCGGCGGCGATCAACTTGTTAAATAAACGTTAGCTTAAGAATCGCGAACCGTTGCAAATCTCACGTTATCGATGAGGCCACTTGAAAGCGGGCTCGCGCCATACCTCGAAAGAGATAGCCTCAATCGGACAAGCGTGTAGGGCGAGTCCTGTTTAAAACCGCGTCACTGAATAGCTATGCCGCGGTTTTACTCTTCTTGCCTGCGATGCTGGATTCGTCGCCCTCGCCTAG
>DATHPO010000229.1:0-7065 GCA_035483835.1 Terriglobales bacterium | reverse complement strand
TCGAAGTCAGTGCCGCACTCGGGGCAGGAGACGATTTCTCCTTCATCAACCTCGTCTTCTTCGATGTCGAGGTTGGTTTCGCATTCCGGACAGTGAACCACAATAGCCTCCATATGGTTAAGACTCCTTGATAATATTTAGTGGCTCTTGAGCCGAAGGTCAAGTCCTCGATTTCCGGAACTTGCCTGACCGCTCCGGAAACCCTTGGCTGGCGGCTATTCTGACAACGATCGTGAAACTCCAACGCTATGGTGGTGCGAATACCTCAGTGCGAAGACACGCATGTTTCCTGATTTGCGCTAGCTTTTGCGTCGCTCTCGCACTATCGACAAACATTGTTGGCGCGCAGGAGACTTTACCGACAGGCTCAGCGGACTCTCAGATCGCCGCAGCCTTGCGGCAGATTTCCGCGCCACGGATTCAATCCAACATTGAGAAGCTGGTGAGCTTCCAGACTCGCTCGACCCTTTCCGCACAGGACCCGGCTTCGATCGCGTCTGGACGTGGCATCGGCGCGGCGCGGGAATGGATTAAGTCTGAATTCGGACGCTATGCTCGCGACTGCGGCGGATGCCTGGAAGTCAAGCTCGACAGTTTTGCTGAGACGCCCGGCGGGCGGATTCCCAAGCCCACCGAAATCACCAATGTTTATGCGGTGATGAAGGGATCCGATCCAGAGAGTTCCCGGCGCATCGTGCTGGTCAGCGGTCACTACGATTCACGCAACAGCGACAACCTCAACATTACGGACCCCGCTCCCGGAGCGAACGACGATGGCAGCGGCACGGCTGTGAGCCTGGAGTGTGCCCGGGTGCTCAGCCAACTCAAGTTCCCCGCGACTGTTATTTTTCTGACCGTCGCGGGTGAGGAGCAGGGCTTAAATGGCAGCAGCCACTTCGCGAAAATGGCCAAGTCTGCAGGATGGGAGATTGAAGCGGTTCTGAACAATGACATTGTGGGCGGCGATCGGAGCCCGCAGCAAGATGCCAACGTGGTGCGCGTGTTTTCGGAAGGCGTGCCCATCGCTGCCAACGATGACGAACTGCGCCAGATCCGCAATCTCGGCGGAGAGAGCGACTCCGCGTCCCGGCAGCTCGCCCGCTACATCGCCGACGTCGGCCGCGCTTACGATGCCGGCGTGAAGCCAATGCTAACGTTTCGCCTGGACCGTTACCTGCGCGGGGGCGATCACATTTCATTCAATGAACAGGGCTACGCCGCGGTGCGCTTCACCGAATTTCGCGAAGATTACAACCACCAGCACCAGAATGTGCGCACTGAGAATGGAGTCGAATTTGGCGACCTTCCCAAGTTTGTCAACTTCGACTACGTGGCCAACGTCGCCCGCTTGAACGCGGCTACCTTGGCATCGCTCGCCTCCGCACCCGCGCCTCCGGCCAAGGTCCGCCTCCTGACCACAAAACTGGAGAACGACTCCTCTTTGACTTGGGAACCGTCCCCAGGCGGCCGCGTCGCGAGCTACGAGGTGCTCTGGCGAGCGACAACGAGCCCGGAATGGGAGCACGTGCGAGCTGTGGGAAATGTAACTCGTACGACGCTTCCCATGTCGAAGGACAATGTGATCTTCGCCGTGCGCGCAGTCGACAATCAAGGCCACCGGAGCGTGGCAGTGACGCCGCTCCCAGCGCGCTAGCCGGAACCTGCTAAAATAGCTTGCTGCTGATCGAGGCGTAAGTTGTCAGCTCCCCACTGGCAATCGGCCACTGAAGACCGGCATCTGCTTTTTATGTATCGCGGACGAACCCTCTCGCTGAGTTTCCCACCCTTCACCAAGGCGGTGAAGTGGCTCATCCTTATCAATGCCGCGGTCTACCTGCTTCTTGAACTTCTGAAAGCTGCGTTCCCTCAAGTGGGCGAGGCGTTGTTCTTCGCCTTGGCGTTGATACCCGCGTCGGTCACGCACGGTTGGATATTCCAAATCGTGACGTATTCATTCCTGCACGCGGGAATACTGCATATTCTTTTTAATATGCTGGGGCTGTGGATGTTCGGCGCGCAGCTGGAGTCTGACTGGGGACACAGGCGATTTCTCGAGTTCTATTTCTTCTGCGTAGTTGGGGCCGCGCTGACCACGATTGCAATCTCCTACACCGGCGTGGGTGGCGTTTCCCCGCTAACCCCGACCGTTGGCGCGTCCGGCGGAGTGCTGGGAATTCTAATGGCGTTCGGTCTCCTCTACGGCGATCGGGAAATCATGCTGTTTCCAATTCCGTTCTCCATTCGCGCGAAGTATTTCGTGGCGGGCGTCGCGTTCATCACCCTGGTCGAAGCGATCAGCGCGTCGGGGTCTGGACGGGGCTCGAACGTCGCTTATTTCGCTCATCTCGGTGGACTGCTATTTGGATTTTTGTACGTGAAGTTCATGCCCAAGCGCGGTCTGGCGTTCGGCGCGACGGAGCATTACTTCAGTGTGCGGAATTCCTACTATCGATGGAAGCGGCGCCGGGCGGCACGCAAGTTCGAAGTGTTCATGCGCAAACAGAATCGCACCGTGAGTGGGACTTTCGATGAAAATGGCAACTACATTCCGCCTGATGATGTGAACAAGAAAAATGGCGGTTCGAAATCCGGCTGGGTGAATTAAGAGCGCCACGGATTTGCACGGATACAACCTTTAACACTCAAGCAAAGAACTTTTGAAACTCCGCGAGCACGAGTGCGGGCAACTCCTCCTGCCTTGCCTTCCCCTTGAAACCAAGGTCGTGACCTGCACCTTCGATCCGCACCAGCAGAGTCTTCGCCGGAATCAGACTCACGGCGGTCTCCATCTCTTCCGGCAATCCGAACGGATCGCGTGTTCCATGCACAAAGAGCGTAGGCGTCTGCAATTTGGGCAGATGCTGGACGCGCAGCTGGTCGGGCTTGCGCGGCGGATGCAGCGGATACGACAACAGCAGCAAGCCCTCTACGAGGCCCGGCCGATCGGTGCAAAGCATCGTCGACTGCCGTCCTCCGTAGGAGTGCCCACCGAGAAACATGCGACCTGGCGCCAGATTGCGAAGCGCGATAACAGCATTCTTCAAACCTTCACGATCGTGAGCTGCGTCTCCGGGACGAGGCGGACCGTAGGACCGACTTTGGCGATAGGGCAGATCGCAACGCAACACCGTCACTCCCGCCGCAGCGAACGCCTCAGCCAGCGCCACCAGGAGCGGAGACTTCGAGTGCGATCCCGCGCCATGAGTTAACACCAGGCCATCTCCTGAGGGCGCAACCGGCCGATGGAGAAATCCGCGAACCTGAGGATCAAGCAACGGATCGACGAAAGGCTCGCAGCTGGAGTTGGCAGACATAGCTAAAGGGCGATCTTCAATGGGCAGTATGACATGGGTCGACTCTTCTTACAGCAACACAAGCGTTAGCATTTTTTTACAAGTTTTTTCTTGCAGAAATTTCGAAGACATGGCATCTTGAAATATCTTCTCAGGAAAGGACGCCCAATTGGCAAAAGACATAACCAACTCGCCAAGCACACGACTGCGGCCTGTATTCGGCCTCGGTTGTCTTTTGGGCGTCGTCGATTACGCCAGCTAATCTGCGGCCCTCTCCAACGCAAACCAACTAAAACCATAGCTGTGCTGGGTGGCGTAGGCCGCGGTTCCTTCGACTGGTAATCGACACGACCGCTGCCGCTTATTCCCCCAGCCCTAACTTGAGGCGTTTGCGCGGCGTCTGAGCCGCGCGCCGAAATCCCGAGCGCAGTTTGCGACGGATCGCACAGGGTCAGTGGTGAAGGCCACGGTTACTTCATTGACAAACGAAACCGTGTCCGCATGTTCCCTGACCAGTATTTTTGTCGTGTGGCGGGGACACTCTTGTCCGCGTCGCACGAACTTTCGCCGGTGGTGAATGACGAGGGTTCCTTCGTTAATCGGCAGGTCGCAGGTTCGATTCCTGCTGTGACCGCGAGGTCACGTAGCTCAGTGGCAGAGCATCCGAACCAATACCGTCGTCAACTCGTTCCCCGGCGATTGAACATACAAGCGACTTCTGGCCGCCAAGTCTGATTTAGCTAGAGGCCAGCGGCTAGAAGCTCTTGCTGAAAGCTGATAGCTGATAGCTGAAAGCTGACCCCTCGAAAGGAAGCCACTATGGCTCGACTCAACATGTTGAACCTCAACGATCGGTCCTTGCCTGCCTGCTTTGGGAGAAGCAGTTTTACGAGGACGGAGTCGAGATCGCGGGACGCGTTGCCGAACTGGTGCCGAAGGTTGCAGCCGAGAAGGTTGCGGCTCTGGCCGTCGAGGCTCGCGCGCAGATGAAGCTGCGCCACGCGCCGCTCCTGCTGGTGCGTGAGATGACGCGTCACCAGACGCATCGCCGTCTTGTGGCTGACACGCTCGCGAGGGTCATTCAGCGTGCCGATGGGCTGACCGAGTTCGTCGCCATCTACTGGATGGAGGGTCGCATCCCGTTGTCGGGGCAGGTGAAGAAGGGACTGGCTGCGGCTTTCCCCAAGTTTGATGAGTACGCCCTGGCGAAGTACGACCGCGGCGGACCCGTCAAGCTGCGCGACGTCTTGTTCCTCTCCCACGCCAAGCCGCGTGATGCGGCCCAGGCCGGGGTGTGGAAGAAGTTGATCTGGGGACGCCTCAACGCTCCCGACACCTGGGAGGTTGCGCTCTCCTCAGGCGCCGACAAGCGCGAAGCCTGGCAGCGTCTCCTCACGGAGAACAAGCTGGGTGCGCTAGCGCTGCTTCGCAACTTGCGCAACATGCGGGAGGTTGGCGTGGAGGAAGAGTTGGTGCTTTCGGCTCTGCGCTCCATGAACGCGGCGCGCGTGTTGCCGTTTCGCTTTCTGGCGGCGGCTCGTTACGCGCCGCAGTGGGAGGAGTCACTCGAGCAGGCGATGCTGAAATGTGTTACCGGGCAGGAGAAGCTCGGAGGCAATGTTTTGCCTGGCAAGACCATCGTGCTGGTGGACGTTTCCGGTTCGATGACCGCGCCTCTCTCCCGCCGCTCCGAGATGCAGCGCACTGACGCAGCCTACGGGCTCGCCGTGTTGCTGCGCGAGATCAGCGAGAAGGTCAGCGTATTTTCCTTTTCCGATGATCTCGTCGAGGTGCCAGCCCGTCGTGGATTCGCCTTGCGCGACGCCATCGACGCCAGCCAGCGCCACAACAGCACGCAGCTGGGGAAGGCAGTCGAAAGCTTGAACCGGAAGGAGACGTACGATCGCCTGATCGTGATCTCTGACGAACAGGCGCACGACTCCGTCCCTGGACCTCGTCAATGGAGCGACGGGCGTGCTGGCCCGTCCAGGGGCTACATGATCAACGTGGCCAGCTTCAAAAACGGCGTCGGCTACGGCAAGTGGACCCACATCGACGGCTGGAGCGAGTCGGTTGTCGACTACATCCGCATGCTGGAGCAGACTGAGAGCAAGTGGGTGAACTGAGGGGTTGGGCCCGGGCGCAAGTCCGGGCCTGACAGTCAGCGGCTCAACGCCTCTTCCAGGGTTTCGTAAATCTTCAACGTGCGGATTTCATGAGAGAGCTTGGCCCAGCAGCGCAATACTTCGGGGTCTTCGAGCGCAGCGCGGCGAGCCTCTTCCGATTTCCAGTACCGCAGCAGAACGTACTCATGATGCGATTTAGCATCGCGATAGAGCAGATCGCGGGAGTATCCACCGGCTGCGAGCGCGGCAATGAGAGCCTGCATGGTGGCCAGAGATGCCTCCTCATGCCCCAGCAAGGGTTGGAAGATGGCGATCGAAAGTATTTCCTGCAGAGTTTCCTGCGGCATGAAGACTATTGTCTCCGGCGTGTCAACTCCGGCTTATGTCCGCCGTATTTACGGTTCTTGCGGCGTCACAATGTGCAGCCGCATAAGATTTGTCGAACCCGAAGCCATTTGAGTTCCCGCCACAACGCCGAGAACGTCTCCAACTCTGATGCGCCCCAGGCGCAAAAGTTCCCGCTCCGCCGTTTCGACCATTTCTTCGGCGTTGCGCGCTTGGGCTGTCCGCACTGGACTCACGCCCCAGAGAAGATTCATCCGGTTGCAAACGGGCACGACCTGGCTGAAGGCATAGATCGCGGCTTTGGGACGATACTTCGAAATCATGCGCGCCGTATTCCCCGTCTCCGTGAACACGGCAATCGCGCCCATGCGCAAATCCTCGGCGGCATGAGAGATGGATTCGCAAATGGCCTGCGCGACGGTGATCGAATGCTTCTCCCGCCGCCGCCGCGACGGGGCAAAATCCCCCGTATTACCCTCGGCCTCGACCACAATCCGGGCCATCATTGCCACCGCTTCGCGGGGATAGAGGCCGTTAGCGGTTTCCGCGGAGAGCATTACTGCGTCGGTGCCGTCGAAAATTGCATTGGCCACGTCGCTGGCCTCTGCCCGCGTGGGACGCGGGTTCTCGATCATCGATTCGAGCATTTGCGTGGCGATAATCACTGGCTTGCGCCACTCCGCCGACCTGCGGATCACGTGTTTCTGAATGACCGGAACCTTCTCCGGCGGCATTTCGACGCCCAGATCGCCCCGCGCGACCATTACCCCGTCGGCCGCTTCGAAAATCTCTTCCAGGCGTTCCAGCGCCTGAGGCTTTTCCAGTTTGGCGATGACGGGAAGATCGGAGCCATGACTCGCGATGATTTGTTTTACCTCGCGCACGTCCGCCCCCGAGCGCACGAACGAAATTGCAAGCATGTCCACACCATGCTCGAGCCCAAACTCCAAGTCGATCCGGTCCTTGTCGGTGAGGGCTGGAATGGAAAGCGCGATCCCGGGAAGGTTGATCCCCTGATGCTGTCCGAGTTGGCCGCCGTTGATGACTTCGCATTCAACGTCTGCGTCGCGGGTGCGAACCACGCGCAGCTCGATCAGCCCATCGGTAAGCAGAATGCGGGCGCCGGATTTGACCTCCCGAGCCAGCCCCTGAAATGTGGTTGAGATCAAGGTCGGAGTTCCTTCGATGTCGCGCGGCGTAATTGTGACCCGAGACCCGGCCTTGAGCACGACCGGCAGTCCGTCCTTCAGCCGGCCAGTGCGAATTTTGGGACCCTGCAGATCCTGCAGAATGCAGATGGT
>DATHPO010000228.1:0-4676 GCA_035483835.1 Terriglobales bacterium | reverse complement strand
TCGTTGCTCCGGGTTCAATCGGCTGAATCGGCGGATATGGTGTGTGGCCAGCCGAATAGGTAAGTAATACGGACGGGCAACAATCCCCCGGGTTCTTCCCCGATCTCCCATCGGTATCCCTGGGAGGAAACTCCCTTGGTCATCTCTTTAAGTTCTCCGAGCGAGTAGGCGCGCAGGCAGGAAACCAAGCCATCGAAAAAGAGAACGAAGGGGATCACGGGAATCAAGTACGTCCACATGAGGCGCGACCAACGGAAGGGGCGCCGGAAGGGGACGAACAGCCAAGCGGCGATCGGAATAAGAAAGATAGACAACAGAGTTAGCGTGTGACGCGCGGGCGCCTCAAAGATACCGATGGCCTGTTTCCTATCAACGCAATCCTGCAGAAGGTCGCGCGCTTGGTCTGGATTCAAGTGGTGGAAAGAGGAAAATAGCGTCCTGAAGCCGTGGAGGTCTCCCGGGATCCGCGTCGCGTCGATCGAGTGTTTGAGAAAGTGAATGCGATGCGCGATCGGAGATTCCAAGTCATGAAGTGTTCCTGTGTCGGGATATTTGTCAGTCAGAAAAACTTCGGGCGCTGTGCCTCCCTGCATTTCAAAATGGCGTACGAGCGATGGCCAGGGCCCACCAGCTCCCGAGCATAAATCCACCACGCGGTCGGAACCGCACTCCTGCAGGCGTTTTCGTAGCAGGTGCGCGATCGGCTCGTAGGTATTCATGACTTCGAGGATCATCTGCAGCTCGTCGACGAATTGATCGCGGAGGAATTGCGGGAACCATCGTTGTTCATGAATCTCGAAGAGTCGCGGGAAAGCCATGGTCACCTTCTATCGGATTTGTATGAACGGCAGCGCAAGCCTGAATTCGGGGCCTGCGTTCCATTCGACTGACTACTTTTCTGCGACTCTTGCTCGCTCGTTATCTCCGACAATTTAGCCAGCCGGACCGGGCTTGCGGCTCGTTCATGCCGTAGCATCATCGAAGATATATTTCAGTCGGTCCATCACGAGGGAGCCGTATACTGCTTTACGACGACGATGCGGAGCACCTCTAAGCGATCTCTGCAACAGTTCACGCAGCCGCATGCGTGCCTTGTGCACCTGTGACTTCGAATTTCCCACCGTGCATCCGAGTATCTCAGCGATCTCGGTGTATTTGTAGCCTTGAACGTAATGGAGAATAAACATCGCCTTGTATCCCAGCGGCAGCTCGTTGATGGCCGCTTGAAGAATGACGCGGTCAATGACGCCATTTAGTCGCAGATCGGGGCTCCCAAATTCCTTGGGCGCTGTGCTGAACTCGTCTTCCGGGTCGGTGAGAGCGTCCAAGGATGCATCCGCTATTGGTTTCTTGCGAAAACGCATCAGCACGATATTGACGGCCATCCGATGCAGCCAAGTGGAGAAGGACGATTCTCCTCGGAACGTGCCAATCTTCCGGAAGAGCTGCAAAAAGACATCCTGAGTTAGATCCGCGGCTTCGCTCGGGTCTCCCGTCATACGAAGGCACAGAGCATAAACCTTTCGGCTGTGCGAACGATAGATTCGTTCAAACGCGACGGCATCGCCGTGTTGAGCACGGCGCACAACGTCCGCTTCGGTCAACTCTGATGGCTCGGCTTGTTCTGGTGCGCTCACCGTCTCGTCCTTTAGGTATCTTGGCTTGCTCGGGCCGGAGCACCGCCTCTGCTCCTATTGGGTCCGGCCAATGCTCACGTTCACATCCGTACCTAAGCTAACTGCCGCGTCGAGGCTTTTATTCCACCCGAACGGCACTTGGCGGAATTGTTCTCACGATGCGCTCAGTGATAGGACGTGCCGGTTGGCGGCCGAGGCACAGAAATAGATGTAAAGGTTTTGTCACCTGCAGGTCGCGATTATGTCTCACGGAGCGGACCACTGGAATTGAGGTCACAGATTCGGAACAGGATTTGGCGCAGCGAGAAGAAATCCCGCCGGCAATGAAGAAGAGGGGTAATGGGCGCGAGGCGTCGCGAAATTACCACGGGTGGAAATGGTGGGGGCCTGGTTTGGGTTTTACTCTTGTGATGGCTATCGAGACCAGGGCGACCACGCCTAGCGTCGCCAAGCCGAAGTAGACGTCTATGTATGAGAACAACCTGCTCTGGGTGATCACATTATTTTGAAAGAGCTGCAATGCTCCCAGCGCGGGATCGCTGCTAGCGCCGCCGTTGCGGTGAATCAGAGTGGCATATTGCGCCAGGGTGGAGCGAGTGGTGGCGTCCAGACGGTTGGAAATGTCCAAGAGGCGCGAGGAATGCAGCGTCATGCGGCGATCGAACATTACGGTCGCCGCGGTGACTCCAAAAGTGTTGCCGAGCTGGCGCACGAAGAAGTATGTAGTGGAAATGTCATTGACGTCGGCTACCGGCGCGTTGGAGGTGACAACGTTTCCGGCAGCGGTGAGAACGGGCGCGATGGAAAACCCTTGCAGGAAAATTGCGGGCCCCAAGACTATGGTGGGGGTGGTGGGGGTCCAGATATAGCAGATCGCGGCGCACGTCGCGATCAAGAGCAGCAATCCGCAGACCAGCGTGCGCACAGGTTTGAGGCGGGGAATCAGCACATGCAAAGTGAGCTGCAGACCTAAGCCCAGGCCGAGCGTGTACATGGAAATAAAACCGCCCGCCTGCAAGGCGCTGTAGTCCTGGACGAAGCGAAGGTATTGCGGCACGACGTAAAGCCCGGCACCGAAGAACGCTCCCACGATCAGTATCACTAGGAAGAAGGAGCGCAGGGAGGCTTGCCGCACGATCATGCGCAAGTGCAATACCGGCGAGGGATTTTCGGGCCGGTAGTCCCACCACAGAAACGCGATAAAGAAAATGGCGGCGGCAACCAGCGCGGCAGCAATCCAGTTCGACTGGAGCCACAGATCCTGCTCGCCGCGGCTGATGGCAGTTTCCAGGCAGGCCAGCGACGCAATCAGCAGGACTGCGCCCCATACATCCACGTGACTCTCTTTCCTGCGTCGAAACAAGTAACCTGGTGGGATAATTTTCCAGATGAGAAAAGCGCCGATCGCTAGAAAGGGAAAATCAACCAGGAAGGCATAATTCCAGTGGAACGTATCGGTGACCCAACCCATGACGACGGGATACGGGACCTCAAAAGCAGAAAGAACGAGGTAAAGCCGGGTGGCAGCCCCCATCCTCGCTTTCCCGGGAAAAAGCACCCCGGAGAGAATCACGACACGCACCAGAAATGCGCCGCCGCCGAATCCCATGATCAAGCGTGAAGCCAGCAGTTGCGCCAGGTTACCCGTGCTCAGCACACAGCCCGTTGCTCCCACGGCATAGACTGCGATGCTTAAGAGCAAGTGGCGCCTGGTACCGATGACGCGTGTCATCCAGAATGCCAGTGCCAAGGAGCAGAGGTAGCCGACGTTATAAAGAATTATGACCCAGCTGATTTCGTCGGAGCTGGCACCTACGTTGCCCTGCATGTCCGGAAGGAACACGTTGATGGAGAGACGGTTGGAGATTTCGATGGCGGCGACCATGCCGACAGTCAGGAGCATGGCCAGGCGGCGCCGATAAGACAGCTGCGACACGATACTGCTTAAGAACCGCTCCTCTTCGCGTTCCCAGGATTCTGGGGGACTTCCAGTTACATAGCTCATTGCACTTCTTCCCTGTCAGCGAGTGTAAATAGTCGCTTCCACATTCATGCCGGGTCGCAGCACGAGATTCGGATTCTTGTTTGGCTTGACCAGGATTTTCACCGGAATGCGCTGGACCACTTTGATGAAATTTCCGGTGGCGTTTTGCGGCGGCAGCAAGGCTTGCCGTGAGCCGGCGGCGCCGGCGATGGAATCTACCACGCCTTCAAATTCCTGGCGGTACGTATCCACGTGGATGCGAACTTTCTGGCCGGGGACGACGTTGGCTAGCTGCGTTTCCTTGAAATTTGCGGTGACGTACACCTGATCGAGCGGAACGATGGTGAAAAGCAACTGGCCCGGCGAAACGTATTGCCCCAGGTCCACGGACTTCTGAGTGACCTGCCCGGTTATCGGAGCGATGATGTGCGTGTACGCGAGATTCAATTCGGCCTGTTGCAACGCTGCTTTCGCGCGCTCGGCTGCGGCCAGTGCTGACTTGTAGGTCGCTTCGGCGATGGGCACCTGCTGTTCTTGCGCTTTCGTTTGCAGCAATTGAGACTGAGAGCGCAGGAAACGCGCCTGGGAAGAGCGCGAATTTGCGCGCGCTATCTCGACGGCTTGTTGCGCGGCAGCGAGTTGCTGCTCGGCGGCCGCGAGTTCGCTTTTCGCGACGCGCGCCGCAGCGTCGACAGCATCAAATTGAAATTTGGAGACGTCGTCGGTGGCAAGAAGCGGCGTGTAACGCGTGAGATCGCTCTGGGCGCGTTCGTTGGTGGCGCGCCTAGCGGCTACGTTTGCTTCGGCTACTTGCAGATTCGCGGTGGCGGACTGCTCGAGTTGTGCTTGAGACATGGCGTAATCGGCGGAGTCGGATTCCTTCTGCGCGGTAGCGCCGTTCGTACCATTCGTGGTGGTTTCGCGGGTCAAACCAATTTGAATTTTTGCGGAATTTGCTTGCGCCTCGGCGAAATCGAGGTTGGCCTTGGCCTGTGCGACTTCGGCTTCATATTCGCGGGGATCGATTTGTACCAAAAGGTCGCCTTCCTTGACCG
>DATHPO010000227.1:0-14294 GCA_035483835.1 Terriglobales bacterium | reverse complement strand
CCAAGTGCTAGTGCTGGCACGCACGCAGCCCGACTTGTCGGCAACTTCGCAGCCTGCACTGTGGGCGAAGTTCACAAACGTGGGTTTCAATCGCGACTTTTCTTGGGCGATGTTCTATGCGGACGTGTCGTGTAAAGGTGTAAACGGCGGGGAATATGTGTACATGCGAAAGGCGTTTCACCATGGACGGTATTGGTATATAGACCGAATAGAGCCAAAGTGACGTAAACATGCCATAGCGCTCATTGAGGGGTTTTGAGCGTAATCGGGATTTTGCGCCAACGAGGCTCCAGACACGTTACCGAGGACAGGTAGCCCATGCGCATCTGCCGGTGTCTAATTACCCTTGCCCCCTAGTTAGGACGAGGAATTGAGGCCCGTTTGATGCAAGGCGTTTCAACGGAAAACACTTCCCCAGCAGTGCCAAAGGTGCGCTGGAGCGTCATCCTTCCGTTGCTCATGTCGGTGCTATCCGCGCTTCTGATGGTGCTTGCGAAAAGGCAACAATCGATGCTGTGGAAGGTGGGCACGGGCTACGAAGTGCCGGCCCGAGTCATCAATGCCCTCACCAACGGCCCCGGCTTTTACTTCGGCCACTTGGTTCCCATCCCCATACCACATGCTCTGAACGAAAGCCTCAGCTACGACGGAGATCGGATATTCGGAGTTGTGCTGCTATGGTTCATAGTCGGATTGTCCATTGAAAGGCGTATAAACAAACAAGCCCTCGATCTGCATCACCCAATTCGTGCTGGAGTTCTTTTCGCATTTGCCGCGCTGATTTGCGGTGTGTCTGCCTTTGGAGGGATGGCCTACATTTTTTGTCCCAGTCCAAACATGGCTTGCTGGGACCAAATCGCAAGATTGTGGCCGGTGCTAACAGGCATAGCGAAATATCCACTCCGAACATCGCACACAATGGTGCTATCGGTGGTGGTATGGCTACTCGCCCTGTGCGCCTATTTTGCTAGAAGAGCCTTCAATGCCGCACAGAGAAGTCTTGCGACGAGAACGTGAATGTGGCGCTCTTTCGATTTTGCGGGTTAGTCGCTAGGCGGTTCTCAACTGTTGCAGGCCATTACACTCAAAACCCCCGGTTGACTCGGGACCGGCACAAACTGTCTCCGCACGCTGGGCACTCGATATGCTCAAAGTCGATGCGCCGCACATCGGCGGGTGAAATCGTGGTAGGTCAAGACCCATTGTACAGTCCGGGGAAGGGCTGGTTTTCTACTGGCTTTCTTGGCAGTCTTCTGTTTTCGTTGCTTCGGTGGATACAGACGATTGGCCTCGGCAACGCTGATGACCGTGACAGACATGTTGTTCTCCGGTGTTTGGATTTTGCGACCGTAGTCGCCGCATCTGGCTGGGCAGCCGAACCACCGTGGAACGAATGTTCTGTCCTCGGATTGGTGGAAGTCAGGCTTGCTGACTCCGCTCTTGATGCACGATCAGAATCTCAGACTATTCAGAACCTGTCCATGGCCCATCCGTAACGGTTACCCCTGTTCCGAGACTTCGTGTGGCAGGCCTACCTCCTTGTTTTTTTACGAAATACGAACAGGGTGCGTGGCCCGTCCCAAAATAGCTTGACAGTGATGACGACCGAGAGCAATCTGGGCCGAGTATTGACGAGGCGAGTTATGGATCGCACACAACTCCTGTTCGGAGTCGCCGTCCTGATGTTGGTTACAATCCTCAGTTTTGATAATCCACTGGTCGGTCAAGTTGGCAACATAACCGTGAGCAGCGTTCCTCTGTCTGACCGCGAACGACTAGGTCTTCGTGGCCCGGTCAAGACATGTAGCGTCTTCGTCGAAAATGGCTCTGACCCGACCGAAATGGAATACACGGCGGATGGACGGCTGCTGGTTTGGCGCGGCAACCTCTCAACTGGCAAAGTTGAGCGGGTCTATTCCTACGATGGAGCCGGAAGGCTAATTGGCGTTACGGGCGGTGGTGCAGACGTAACTGACGAGTTCCACTACGACCAACAAGGCAAAAAGACCAGAGTCCGAACGGTACCCCCACGACCCGGTCGCCAGAACAGCCTGATGGGTTTAGGAAGCATCGAGCTAATGTATGACATCGCCGAAGAGGGCGACGGCCTCAGTAACGGTGGAACCGTGACGACACGGTACAACGACGATGATCAACCCATCGAGTCTCTGGTTCGCAATACGCAAGGGCTACTGCTGATGCGGATCACCCATAACTATTCAAATGGGCGGCTGGTTAGCGGAACACTAGTGCGGGAGAACCTTGATCTTCCTACAGAGTTTGGGGAAGGGCCGTCTGGCGAGCAATTGTCTGACAAGGAATTGCGAACGATCCGAGCTAAGATGATGGAGATGTTGGGCCAGAAAGGTCTCGCCCGGACTGAAAAGTCTTACTTCTACGACAAGGACGGCCGCATCGCAAGACGAGTAATGCAGAGTGGCGATGAGCACCAAGAGATTATCACCACCTACAACGAGCATGGTGATGAGGCCGGGACGGTTCAAATTGAAAGCTGTTTCGATCACTTGCCGGATGATCCAAAACTTGCTCATCTCGATAAATGCCGCTCCGAGGTTCGTTACCTTTACGAATACGACAGTCACAGCAACTGGATAGAGCAAACCATAGATGGATCATCCTCTGTGACTCGCCGCAAGATTACGTATTATTGAGTGCGACAGGGCTTTACGCGATCCGGCGCTCAGACGCATCCTTCGTCACGGCCTCGTTCGTCTTCGCGTGGGGCTGATCCATGTGAAACAGGAAACACATGCTGCAATAGGTCTCGTGGCACAGATCGCATTCTTCAAAATGCAAGTCGCAGAGTTTGGCTCCGCAGTCGCAACACTCAGCTGTAATAGCTCAGACTTGATCTGACAGTATAGTTCGATCAAGCAGCTGTTTCCGCAGCCGCGCCTCCGCCTGCGCTCCGCTGCGCAGGGCTCCGCTCCGGCTCCGGCGCGGGAGTCGAGAACGAGTCGAGCATCTTCTCCCGCGCCAAAGAAACCGAATCTAAGAAAGTCTGCATCGGGCTCTTGCCATAGCAATACTTGCCCGAGTGCGGTCGTGTCCGATTGTACTCGGCTAACCAATCATCCAGATCCGTCTGCAGTTCCTCCAGGTTGTTGTAGAGTTTCTTGCGAAACGCGGTGGCGTAAAACTCTTCCTGGATGGTGCGATGGAAGCGTTCGCAGATACCGTTGGTCTGTGGATGCCGAGCCTTGGTACGGCTGTGATCGATGTTCTCCACCGCCAGGTATAGTTCGTACTCGTGGTGCTCACGCTGGCCGCAGTATTCCGTGCCGCGATCGGTGAGCACGCGCAACAACGGAATCTCGTGCTCTTCGAAGAACGGCAGCACGCGATCGTTGAGCAGGTCGGCCGCCACCAGAGCGGTTTTGCGGTCATAGAGTTTGGCGAAAGCGACCTTCGCGTAGGTGTCGAGAAAGGTCTGCTGATAGATACGACCTACGCCCTTGATGGTGCCGACATAGTAAGTGTCCTGGGCGCCGAGATAGCCGGGATGCACGGTCTCGATCTCGCCATGGGCTTCTTTCTCCTCGCGGGCGCGTTCCATGGCGCGCAGCTGATCTTCGGTAAGCACGAGATGTTCCTGAGCGGCCTTGGCCTCCAACGCCCTGAGCCGTTTGCGAAAGGTTTCCAGATCGTGCCGCAGCCAGACGCTGCGCACTCCGGTCGGGGAAACAAACAAACCACGGCGGGTCAGTTCGTTGGCAACGCGCACCTGGCCGAAAGCCGGCTTATCCAGGGCGATCTCCACCACCGCTTTTTCGACATGCTCCTCGACCCGGTTTCTGGGGCAGGGCTTGCGTCGGCTGATCTCGCGCAACCCCAACTCGCCACCGGTCTCGTACAACTCTTTGAAGCGGTAAAAGCTGTCGCGGGAGTAGCCCATGACCTTGCACGCCTCCGAGACGCTGCCCAGCAACTCGCTGAGCTTCAGCAACCCCACTTTGTTCTTGATGATCTTCTCGTCGGTGCTCATCTGACATTCTCCTTCCCCCGCTCTCGCGAGAGTTTAGCAAATGTCAGATCAAGTCGAGCCTAAGACACGTTATGAAAGTTTTCTACTCTATTTGATTCTTCAACGCTTTACAAGCTCTTTGGTGTTGTCCTTTCGGGGCCTGCTCAGCGTTTACTCACGTTATGGCCTGCACGCTCGCCGAGTCGCCTAGAGACCCTCTACATCGAAAGCTCCGACAGTTTCGTTGCCTCCGCTGCCGCTTCGATTGCTACCGGGTGGAGCGAACCAGTTCCCGGGCGGGAGTTGCACCCGCTGAAGTCCAGCGCCTTTCACGGCGCACTGTTTCGCCAGTTGGCATGATTGCCTTCTTGGTCGCCACTGATAACTCCGGTTTGCCGACCAATCGGCAATTTTCAACGAACAATGCGATCAGTCTCACCCACCGTTTTATCCGAGCTTCGACCGGTGAGACGGATCAAATCGCATCCGAGCAGGTCAGCGATGGCTGACTCTCCCCATCCCCAAGTTTGTTGCAGGTGCTGGATCTGATCCGGAAGATATTTGTATTCGTCCTTGCCGTTCGTTCTTGACCTCGCTCTTTGAGAAAATCTTCGCCGTGATCAACATCGCCGTAAGTGTCATGCTCAGAAGTGTGAATTGTCGCCATCCGTTTAGCATCGACGCATTGCCCATCAGCGTGAGACCGGCGAAGCAAAACAGAAGATGGACGCAAAAGACTTGCAGCGAAGATTGTCCCAACAGCACGAGAGGCCTTATCGCTGCCGCCTTCGTGATCGGTTGCGAAAGGATTAGCAAGGCTGCCACCGCCGCGAAATCGAGCATCCTCATCGGTCCGAGGTGCCATTTGTCAAAGAGAAACTCAAAAGGACCCAGTTCTAAACCGTGCTCGAGTGTTCGCCGAATGATGAAACAAAAGACAGCGATGACGGCAGCGGGAATAGCCGCCCTCCTAGCCCATGTTTCAATCGCCAGGGTTTCCTGGGCCCAACGCACACCTAGCCACACACCCGCAAACCAGAGAAATTGCCAAGCCCATAAGTCGAATGAACCCATCTCGTTCAGCGGAATCCGCGTAGAGGAATGAATCGCATCATGAAGGTGTGTTCGGCGCTGCGAAAGCCGAACTGAGCGAGCACCCAGAAAGCGAGAGATGTCCACAAGATCGGTTTCCATCCGATATTACGCGCCAGCAGAATTGCAACCGAAGTGAACAATAGAAAAATGATGTACATGGGCAGAATATCGAGCAAAGGCGGCCGATAAATAAGCAGGGGCGGCTTCCACAACCGCTCGCTTAGTCCCGGCCGTGAAATAAAAATCCAGGAGATTGTGAAGCCCTGGCCGATCGCCATGGGAGGCAATGGGCACTGCCACCAAGAACGCAAAAGCCAGCAAGAGAGCGTGGTAACCATACAAGCGCAGCGTGCGTCCCCACAACTTTCGCGTCATCGCTCGATAGCCGTCTTGTTCCGCGATACGGAAGTAAATCCGTCCAGTGAACAGCGCCGAGAGAAAAATAAAACCCTCAGCGGCACCCACGAAACCAAAAGGCTGATTTACCCACGAACTTGCAGCCGTGGGCTGATGCGTCAAAGTGATCCAGACAAGCATCACTCCCCGCATCGCATCAAGTTCTAATCTGCGTCCCGCACTCACATCACTTAGACGCCATCTGACAGCCAACCGACGCTTGAATTCGACACTCGAATATCAAAACGGGCGGCTTTGCGCCAAAATTGCGTGATAGAGTCTGGCCTTGGGGGGGACTTGGTGGCCGTTTTTTCCAAGACGTTGATAGCGTTTTTATTTCTCTGCCTGCTGGTCCCGTTCCCGGCTTATGCAAAAAAACACGAGACGGGGTTCATCGACCGGACCATTACGATCCAAGCCGTTAATTTCAAATATCAGGTATTCGTTCCGGAAGCTTGGACGCCTCATCAAAAATGGCCAGTGATTCTTGCCCTTCATGGCGCCGGCGAGCGCGGGGACGACGGCCTGCTGCAAACCGACGTGGGCATCGGCACGGCCATCCGTTCCAACCGTAGCGCCATCAAAGCAATTGTAGTCATGCCGCAATGTCCCAAACATCTTTGGTGGATGCTGCCGCCCATGGACGACTTAGCCATGGCCGCGTTGGAGCAAGCGACGAACGAATTCCATGGGGACTCTCAGCGGACCTATCTCACCGGGCTATCCATGGGAGGTTTTGGCGCCTGGCACCTTGCTCAGAAATATCCGGGAAAATTCGCGGCTCTTGTAGTGATTTGCGGCGGCATTCGCCCTCCCGTCGCAGCGCTGAATGCCTACCCTGATCTCGCGAAACTGACGCCACCGGACTCACCCAAAAGCTACTTGGCTGCAGCAGAGCGAGTTGGCAAGACACCCGTCTGGATCTTTCATGGAGCCGACGACGACATTGTTCCAGTCATCGAATCTCGACGGATGACCGAAGCAATGAAACAGATCGGCGCCGAAGTTCACTACACCGAATATCCAGGTGTCGGACACCCCTGCTGGAACAAAGCCTATGACGAACCAAAGTTATTTCCATGGCTTTTCTCCAAGTCTCTCCCGGATTAGTGTTTACCGGGAGACAATACTCTCGATCCCTGTGACCCTCAGAGCATTCGCGTCTGACTGTTTTGCGACCGGCTCGGACACCTCTAAGGCGGAAGTCGGAGTGAGGCATCTTTAGTGCGGGTCTTTGGAAGCTGCCGCTTCCCCGACCGTCCTTCACTTTAGGCCGAAGGCGTACCCGTTGCCGTCCGCAGAGACATAAACCACACCATTCGCCACCGCGGTTGAGGAGTCCACATAGCCGCCGGTGGGGTAGCTCCACAACTTGGAGCCGGTCTTGGCGTTCAACGCGAGCACCTTGTGGTTTTCCGAGCCGACATACACTATTCCGTTCGCCACGGCGGGTGAGGAAGTCACGCTGCTGCCGGTTGCGTAGCTCCACAGTCGGGTGCCGGTGCTGGTGCTGGCGTTTAGCGCTTACACGATGCCGTCACCCGAGCCGACATACACCCCCTTGGTCGCATAAGTCGCATCGGGATCGGTGGTGGACGCCAGTTTCTGCTCATGCACTGGCACGTCGGTCGGATTTTGCTGCTCTAATTCCATCAGGTACTGGCGCACAGTGCGGTTCCCCTGCGCCGCTTCCGCCAGTTGCTCGCGTGGAACGCGGCTTTCCTTGCTGGCATTGGCTTCCACGAAACTGCCGTCCACCGACAAGTCATCTCCTCGCACCAATCCCGCTTCCAGAGAGCGCGCCACGATCTCTTCAAACAACTGCTCGAACAGCTTCGACTCTTGGAATCGTCCGTGCCGGTTCTTGGAAAATGTAGAGTGGTGCGGAATCTCCTGATCGAAGCCCAGCCCACAGTTACCTCCTCGACTTCAACCATGACGGGACGACCGATTTTACGATCAAGAATCTCTACAATCATCAGGGTACCTGCTCGTACCGTAATGAGTTATATGAGGTGCCCAAGATAGGTAATGATGTCGAGGGCAAACCAATCCCCGCAGCACTGGTTCAGGGCTCGAGGATCGGCCACACCGAAAGCTTTCAAGGAACCCGAGGAACAATGGCCGCGTGGGTGGCCTTTCATAGGAATGGGCAATGTGTTCATTTTAATGGAGGACACTGGCTCAACGGTAATACTCGTTACCTCGGAGTGGCGTTCCAGATTCACGGGAAAACCACTACGGGTGGGCGCGGCTGAGCGTTGCGAATGACAAGACGCGCGGCACGTTAACCGGATTACGCCTACGAAACCGTTCCCGGCAAGTCAATCGTAGCTGGCCGTACGAAGGGCACGGCGGACGAGTCGCGCGAAGAAGATTTTGGCTCCAGTGCTCTCCTGACCAGTCCCATTCCAGACACGCCGCAACCCGCTTCGCTCGGAATGCTTGCTCTCGGTGCTCGGGGCATGCCGCTGTGGCGGCGGAAAGAGTTGGCAGAACCTGGTCGGATCGGCTAGATTCAGCGACGACGCTTCTTCTTGTTCCTGCGGCGGATGGCTAGGGCGTGTTTCAGGCTCACGCGCTCGATGGCCTTACTCTTTGCCACGCGCTTTCTTGCTTGGCTCGCATCAAATGGCATCCTCGCGCTTACAATACTGCTTCCCATCCTTGCGTAGATTCGGCATCTTGTCGGCGCATGCTACGACCTCGGTAATCGTATAAGCCTCGCTATCACCGAATTCGGCATTCAAACGTAATGTGATCTCCACTGCCGTGAGGCATTCCCGTGCGTCCCCGAGTATCCGGTCGATGTGATCCTCAAGACGTGGCATGCGGGCAGTTTCGCACAGGGCCGAGACGAATTGCCAGCCTTGTGGATTCGTACCCAGCATGCAATACACTGCGTGCCAGCATCAGCCGCTGACGCTGGCGACGGTAGTTTGGCCGCTGCCCCCATCACACTCTTCGTGGCGAACAAAAACTCGAATTGCACTTCTTGACTAAGGTGATTGTCGTATTGACCCGGAACTTCGAACACGAATACATTCAGCTTGTGTTGGGCGCACAGTAGTTCCAACGCCGTACGCGCTGTGATTTAACGCTTCAGTTACGCATTTCGCTAGCATTTACATGCCTCCGTCACTCGGGTGGAACCTTCCACAGAGGTGTAGTCCCACCAGAGGAACTTTCGGGCTGTAGTCAAGAACTAAATCAGCCGGAAGGTAAACGACCCGGAGGGCTAATTCCGATCACGCACATAACAGAAATTAAGAGGAGCAAAAAATGAAACTCAAGTCATTCGCCCTCGGATTAGGATTCGCGGTTCTGGCCCACGTGTCCACGTTCGCTCAGACATCCTACAACTTTCAGACTATCAACTATCCACACGACACCTTCACCCAGCTCTTGGGGATCAACGTAAGCGGCGAAATCGCTGGCTACCACAATGTGAACGATAACAAAGGGTTCACGTACAAGCTCTCGACCAAAAAGTTCACCAACGAGAATTTTCCGGGCTCCACTGCGACTCAGGTAATCGGTATCAACGGATTCGGTGGGACGTGTGGATTCTATGTCGACCAAGCGGGTGTCACTCATGGTTTCCTGGACGACAATAACGCCTTCAAATCGGTCGACTTTCCGGGAACACCCTTCAACCAACTACTCGGCCGCAACAACCTGGCGCAGGCAGCAGGCTACTACAGCAAGACTGCAAATGGCACCGGACCTTTTGTCCCTTACGTTTACGACATCAACGGAGGCGTCTTTGAGGTCATCAGGATTCCGAAATCGGTGAGTGCGCAAGCGACTGACATTAACTTCAAGCAGAAGGTTACCGGATTCTTCATCGACTCCAAAGGGGTTAACCATGGGTGGTGGTTGAACGCGGGGACTTTGGTTCAGCTCGATTATCCAGGTTCAATCTTTACTCAGGCGACCGGCGAAAACAACTTCGGGCTGGTGGTGGGCACTTATCAGGATTCTGCTGGTGCCTCGCACGGCTTCGTGTACGACAGCAATACGTCGACGTACTCTTCCGTGGATGATCCCAGCGGAGTCGGTGTAACCTTCGTGAACGGCGTCAACGATAAGGGTATGCTCGTCGGCTTCACGATGCCGACCAGCACGATGGCGTCGGGATTCGCAGCCACTCCGAAGAAGTGAGAGGTTAAGGCAGGTTAACGATGGGTGTTTCGGGCCGGGCTCAACGAGTCCGGCCCTTTCCCCACCAACCTACAGCATCGCGTGTATTGCTGGTTCCCGGTCTGCGGCCTAATTTGGCAATGTCTCTTTCAATCACCGCAGTACCATCCTGCCACCAATCCGCAGTATAGGCCGGAGTCGCTTCCGGCCTCTTCCTTTTATTTTGCCGACTGTCATGCACCTTCACGAGGAAGGGCAAGAAAGGATCAGATTGGGGCGAAGACCAGATTATAACCTGGATTATTACAGGCTATGCCGTATGGCGGGGCATTTCGGGAAGGGCCAACATAATTACCGTAAGGTTCGCCCGGGTTATGAGAAACGAATCCCGATGAGGCTCAATATGAAAACAAAAATCATTACATTCTTGATCGTTGCGTCGGTAATGGCATCCGCAGACAGCAGCGCTTGGCCGACTCCACGACAGTGCTCTACGAAATGTGCCAGGCGTCGGACAAAGGGATTCCGCAGGATTTGCTTCAGAAGGCCCAATGCGTCGTTGTTGTTACCGACAAAGTCGCATTAGTTTTCAAATTTACCGAAATTACGAGGAGAACGAAATGAGCATCTGGACAATTTTGTTCGTGGTTCTGTTGATAGCTTGGCTTGGCGGTCTAACCCTGTTTCACGTAGCGGGTGGGCTAATCCACCTGTTACTCGTGTTCGCAGTGATCTCGTTGATTCTGCATTTTGTGATGGGCACGCGGGCCGCGTAAATAAAAAAGACAGCGAGCCTGGGATCGAAAGTGCGCCCGTGACGATGAGCATCGTGACGGGCGTTCTCTCGCCGAGTCCAAGGCTCTGGTAACCAGGCGTGTGCGTATTCCAGACTTCTTGCGCAATTCCAGCGATCTGCCGATGCTGTACCCGAAGATTGTGGGGCGGCGGCTTCGCCTGAACCCGCTGGCAGTCACTCTCTCGTTGCTATTCTGGGCGTGGATTTGGGGGGCCATGGGATTGATTCTGGCAGTCCCTCTCGTGGGTGCAACCAAAATCATCTGCGACTACGTGGATGCACTGCGTGGGGTGGGTGCATGGCTGGGAGACTGAGTAACTGACAAACCACGGCCTACTACCGTTGGAAGGCGAGTACGGCAGGATGGACAGCGGGGATGCGAAGAAGCTGAGGCAGTTGGAAGACGAGAACGGGGAGCTGAAGCACGTGGTGGCCGAGCTGACGCTGGATAAAACCAGGCGCTGAAGGACGTGCTCTCATAACTCCACGGCTCCGTCCAAAACATTCTCAGTTTCTACGCTGATCCAAATGCACCAATCGCGACGAAGAAGAACACGAAGGACTGGACAAGAACTCAAGAAGAATTAGACAAGGTGAGAGGAACCACCGCGGCTCGTTCAGTCAACGCCGCATCGACAGTTGCTCCGGTCCACGCGTGGTTGCAATTAGGATTATCGGTTTTTATTTCCCGCCCGGTGGCCATCCTCAGTTCCTCCGCTGCCATCATAGATGCCGCGGGCGAGAGACGACCTAACTCTGGCCGCCGAAGGAGTTTCTTTCATGGCTGGAAAAAATACAGCAGCATTCGGAATTTATCGGACTCAAGCCGATGTTGAGTATGCCGTTGACCTACTGCGCGCCGAAGGCTTTCGTAATACTGACATCTCCGTTCTGTTTCCCGAAAACCAGGGCACCAAAGACTTCGCTGTGGAGAAGAGCACCAAAGCACCGGAAGGAACGGCAACCGGCGTCACGACCGGGGCGGTAGTCGGCGGAGCTTTAGGTTGGCTCGCGGGCATTGGAGCGCTTGCGATCCCTGGGGTGGGCCCCCTTATCGCGGCAGGCCCGATTGTGGCTGCCTTAACCGGGGTCGGCGTTGGCGGTGCGATTGGCGGCATTGCCGGAGCGCTCATCGGCATGGGTATTCCAGAGTACGAAGCCAAGCGCTACGAAGGCCGGGTCAAGGAAGGCGGGATCTTACTGTCGGTCCACTGCGACGATTCAAACTGGACCAAGAAGGCGAAAGATGTCCTGGAACGCACCGGAGCCACGGATATCGCGTCGACCGGAGAGGCCCGTGCCGACTGGCAAAAGACGGACAAGCCCCTGCCGCGTGCGAGTTAGTCCGGTGTCAGGAACAGGTCGTCGGTGAAATGTTTTGCCAACCTACGGTCTCTTCCGTATTGGGGCAAAGCGCTCTCTTCGCTCATTCTTATCTTGGTCAAACATTTCGAGACGGGCAGTTCGGTCGGGAAGGGACGCATGTGCTTTGGGCAATTTTTGCGATCCTGCTAATTCCGTGGTTACTCGGCGTAGTCAGTTTTTACGGCGTGGGCGGCTTTGTCGCTCTGCTGCTCATAGTCGCTGTTGGTGTGTTGCTCATTCGAGTTATCGAAGGTCGAAGGCCCTTGATATGAGGGTGGGGCAACAAAAGTTCCGAATCGTGCGCACTGATTTTGCCAGGAGGCATCGTGATTAAACTTGGAAAATATTCGACTTCGTTAGCCGTTCTGACGTTCAGTTTTCTCGCGTCACCGACATTTGCTCAACAGAGCACTGGGGTGACCGGCGATCAGGCTTCGGGATACCACATGAGCGTGGTCTCGCGCAGCACGCAAGCGGTGGACTACCGTCACAAAGGCTCTACCAAAGTAGATCTGAAAGGAACTGACCTGGACTCTCAAATAAACGGAGAAGCCAAGGTCGAAGGCAAAGCCGGCGGCGTGAAAATTGAAGCGAATGTGGAGCACTTGCGCCCCGCGAACACTTTTGGCTTGGCCTACCTGACCTATGTCCTTTGGGCAATCACTCCCGAGGGACGGCCACGCAACCTGGGCGAACTCCTTGTCCGTGACGGCAAGAGCTCGGTACAGACGACCACGGATTTGCAGGCGTTCGCCCTGGTGGTAACTGCAGAACCCTATTTCGCAGTCACTCAGCCAAGCGACTTAGTAGTGGCGCAGAATGTGATTCGGCACGACACCAAGGGTGGGGTTGAGCCGGTGGACGTGAAGTTCGAGCTTATTTCTCGCGATACCTACAACTCCCAAGTACAGCCCATCAACTCGCCAGTCTACGAAGTCAGCAATACGACACCACTCGATTTGCTAGAGGCGAGGAACGCAGTGCGGATAGCCAAAGATGCTGGCGCGGGTCAATATGCGGCTTCTGAGCTGCAGAAGGCGCAGGATCTTTTGAACCAGGCCGAGGACTATTACCGGCGGAAACAGGGCGGCGGTCCGATTGGAACGGTGGCTCGAGAAGCGACGCAGACCGCGGAAGAAGCGCGGGTGATGTCCATCAAGCGCGAGCAGGACGCGCGAGCCGAACAAGAACGTAAGGCTGCTGCAGACCAGATGGCACAGGCTCAAGCTGATGCACAAGCGCAGCAGGCTGCAGCCACTCAAGCTCAGGCGCAAGTGCAGCAAGCTCAAGCTCAAGCGGCGCAGGCAGAACAAGCCCAGCAACAAGCCGAGTTAGCGCGGCAGCAGGCTACGCAACAGGCGCAGCAAGCAGACCAGGCGCGCCAGCGGGCGGAAAGCGACAAAGCCCAGATGCGTGCCCGCATGCTGCAGCAACTGAATCAGGTCTTGGAAACCAGGGATACGGCGCGAGGACTGATCGTGAATATGCCGGACGTTCTGTTCGACACTGGGAAGGCGGATCTCAAGCCGTCCGCCCGAGAGCGCCTGGCAAAAGTTGCTGGAATCTTGATCGCGTATCCGGACATCCGCGTAGAGATAGACGGATACACAGACAGTACCGGGAGCCTTGAATTTAACGAGCGGCTGTCACAGCAAAGAGCCGATTCAGTCCGCAGTTACCTCTCCAGCCAGGGAGTCGACTCGTCGGCCATAACTACGCAAGGCTTCGGCCCGAGCCAGCCGATCGCTTCGAACGATACAGCTTCGGGTCGGCAGCAGAATCGCCGGGTGGAACTGGTGGTATCGGGTTCTTCCATCGGTCAGGCTGTGGGGCAGAGTGCGCCCACTCAGAATGCTACCTCGTCGGTGCCTGACGAAACACCTAATCAAGCGGCACCGCGAGAGTCCACGACGCCCAACCAAACCACCGTGTCGGCGGGTCAGTCGTCGGTGCCGCGGAGGTGAGACAACCTGCGGGCTTGGGTTACGGCGACGTTGCCCTGTGAGGACCGGTTTGATCGGGCGCGTCGCTGGTGTTAGGCGCGATCTCACGGCGCAACACTCGCAGATTCGCCAACGCGTCAGCCAAGGCTTGATACTCCGCACTGTTGCCATTCGGGTGCGCATTCAAGCAAGTCTGGATGGCACTGTACGCCCGCTCAATCCGCTGCGGCAGTTTGACTGGATCCAGCTCAAGCAGCGCCGCTTGATACGAGAGCCGCCAGTCATTTTGCTGATCTTCGTTCACGAAATCACCTCGAACAATGCACGCCCACTTTCCCGCGAATCATTGCTGTGAAGTGGTTCCCCTTATCGTTACCGCTATGACGCAAATGATAGTTGCGGCGTGAATTCGTGTCTGTTCGGTGCCGGACAATCGAAACCCGCTCATCGCGCCCCCGTCCCACCGTTGAAGTGTTTCATGGCGAAATAGCATTCACAGGCGGCGTTTTCTAGTCCCGAGCGATTCAGAATCGTTACCGCGCCGCGGGCATTTTCGATCAGGCCGCAACGC
>DATHPO010000226.1:0-3680 GCA_035483835.1 Terriglobales bacterium | reverse complement strand
GGTGTTCGTTGGATTCAGCGCAGACCAGAAGCGGCTTTCCAAAATGCTCGACAGCATGGCGGGCCTGGTCACCGGCACGCGTGATGCGCTCACACGCTATACCCAGCCATTGACCGGCTCCTATTATTTCGTGCCCTCCGTCGAGAGTCTGCGGCGCTTACGGTAAGACGACCGCGCAAACGTTGCCGTTCTGGCCCTTAGAGCGAAGTCCGAAGAGCGAAGCGACGATATTATGTCTCTCTTGACACAACCATAACCGAACGGTTATGGTTTCGTATGTGAAGCCGACCATTGCCAATCACGTCTTCCGTGCTCTCGCCGACCCAACCCGCAGGGCCATCTTCGAGGAGCTGACCCGGCAGGGCGAACAGACTGTCCACGCATTGACTCGCTATGCGGGCGTGTCCCAGCCTGCTGTCTCAAAGCACCTCACCGTGCTGAAGCGGGCAAAGCTTGTACGGCATCGCCGCGAAGGCCGCGAAACTCACTATCGCGTGCAGCCCGATGCGCTGGCGCCCATGGTGGACTGGCTGCGTCACTACGGCGCATTCTGGCGCGACCGGTTTGACCGCCTGGAATCACTTTTGGAGGGAATGGAATAATGAGCACACCAGCAGAGAGTCCTCGTGCCCTTGTGATCGAGAGAGTATTCCCACATCCGCCAGAAAAGCTGTGGCGCGCGCTCACCGAAAACCAGCTCGTCGCGCAATGGCTGATGAAAAATGATTTCGAGCCGGTGATCGGGCGGAAGTTCAAATTCCAGTCCGAACCGGTGCCGAACTGGGATGGTGTGATCAACTGCGAGGTGCTGATCGTCGATCACCTGAAACGGCTCTCGTATAGCTGGACTACGATGGGGGTTGAGTTCATTGTGCTGTGGACATTGACTCCAGCGGAGGGGGGCACTCACCTTCGCATGGAGCAGTCGGGCTTCGGGCCCGATCAGCAGCGGGCTTATCAGGGTGCAAAGTATGGTTGGCAGAAATTCCTTGGCGCCATGGAGCAGGTCCTGGCGCGGACAGACTGAGATTTGCCGGCACAATTCAATTCCAGGCCAAAGTAAAAGACGCGGTATCGCCGGCAGAGGAGGACAAATTGATCATGAAAGAGGCCACCAAGCGTTCGATCAATCGCTGGATTCACATCATCTTTGGCATTCCGATACTCGGTTACATTTATGATTCGCCTTCGGACACTCCAAACTACGCCTTCAGTGTTCGGTACGTCATTCTTCCTGTGCTGCTCCTTTCGGGGCTTTGGATGTGGAAAGGCCACGCAGTTCGGCGGCTTCTTTCGAAGAGAACGAAAACAAGGCAAGAATTGGAGGCATGAAGATCCAATGAATCCATCGAAACGCATTGACCAACTGATCGCAAAACTCACAGACTGGCGCGGCAAAACGCTTGCCGGCATCCGCAAAAGCATCCTGGCGGCCGACCGGCAGATCATCGAAGAATGGAAGTGGATGGGAAGCCCGGTGTGGTCTCGCGACGGAATGATCGCGGTCGGCAACGCCCACAAAGATAAAGTGAAGCTCACCTTCTCCCACGGGGCGAGCCTCCCGGATCCTGACAAGCTCTTCAACGCGGGCCTCGGCGGCAACATGTGGCGAGCGATCGATTTGTTCGAAGGCGATAAAGTTAATGAGCGTGCACTGAAAAACCTCGTCCGCGCCGGCATTGAGTACAATCAGATCAAATTGAAGCGGAAAGCGCCTGCGACTACCCGGGCGAAAGCACAGAAAAGCAGGAAGTGATCTAACAGCAGGGGCAGGGATTGTCGCGCACAACAGAGGAAGACATCAATTCCCCGGTTCAAATTAAGCCTCTGCAACCAACAAATTCTTTCGTTGCAGCGAACCCCCAACCATCCGAATTGACACTTTCGATTTCCAATCCGGCAGGCGATCAAAAAGGGAGAACGTTTCCGAATTGCCGTCATCCGAGAGGCGTCTGTTATGGGCGCCTTCATGAGCCCAAGACGCTTCCCAAATATAGGGTCAGCGCCTTCTTGAATTCAGCCACAATCAAGTCTTTCCCCTTATCGCCCGCTTCTCCATAGAGCTTCTTCAAGCCTCGGACCATCTCGAGTGTCACGTTCGCAGCCAGCACTGCTCGTTCTTCTGAAAGGGATGGGTTCTTTGCTCGGAAGGCATTCGCGATTTTGGCTCGCAAGACTCTCCTCGCAGCGGGGTCGCGGCGTAGCCGAATCGGCGCCGCGAGCAGTCTCAGATAAGCCGGACGTACCTGGAAAATTTCAGTGATCCGTTCGATAAAGAGACTCGCGAACTCTCGATGAGTGAGGTTCTCCGCCTGCTCCATCAATGGCCTCCATTGCTCTTCCATCTCTTGGGCGTACTGGCCCAACAAGGTGAGGGCGACGGCCTGCTTGTCCGGGAAGTAGTTGTAAAGCGCCCCGATCGAAGAGCCGCTCCGCTCCGCGATCGCGGTCATCGTGGTTGCTTCATAGCCAAACTCGACAAACAGTTCTGCCGCCGCATCCAGGAAGCTGGCGAGCCTGCGGGAAGAGCGCGCCTGTTGCGGTGCGACTCTGGTCGGATTTGACAAATTCGAGGACATCCTCATATTCTATACCTAAGAAATCGAGGGCACCCTCGATTTCGGTGACAAATCTTCTCCTAAGGAGTCCCGTGGCAGAACTTCAGCTTCATTCCCACAAAACAGCACTTATTCTCATTGACCTCCAGAATGCCATCGTCGGCATGAGTACCGCGCCTCATCCAGCCGCACAGGTCGTTGCCAATTCGGCAAAGCTGGCCGAAGCGTTTCGCCGCCACGGCGCCCCGGTTGTTTATGTCCGCGTCGACCTCAACGATTTCCTCAAGATTTCTGTCGACGAGCCAGTCAACCTGGGGAATACACCGCTGCCCGCGATTGCTTCGGAGATCGCCCCTTCTGCCGGATTTCAGCCCGGCGACACCCTGCTTACAAAACGTCACTGGGGCGCCTTTGCCGGAACCGATCTTGAGCAGCATCTTAAGTCGCGTGGTGTCGATACGGTCGTCCTCACCGGAATCTCTACCAATGTGGGGGTAGAGTCCACGGCGCGACAGGGTACCGGCCTCGGCTTTGGCTTTGTCGTCGTTGAAGACGCCTGCTCCGGTCAAGATGGTGAACAGCATCGTTTCGCATTCGAGAAGATATTCCCTCGGCTGTGTCGCGTGCGCTCCACCGATGAGGTCCTCGCCGCACTTGCCGCGGAACAGACACCGCACAAGGGGCGGGAGCGCGGCTCGACATTCACTAAGAAAACACAATCCGATATACAGCGAGAGCGCGTTTAACGAAACCGCATTCCGCGGCGAAAAGACAAGTATCGAGGAGACACCTTGCCGAAAACTGAGAATCGATTTTTTCCTGCTGCAAGCGCGGCGAGCGCTGCCGTCGTTGATCCGGCGAGACGTACCACCCATCCAAACCTGATTCTTGCGATCTGCTGCATCAGCCTGTTGATCGTAGGTATGGACGTAACGATTGTCAACGTTGCGCTGCCGGCGATCCAGAAAGACCTGCATGCGCAGCTGGCGGGACTGCAGTGGATTCTGGACGCCTACACGTTGGTGGTGGCGAGTTTCCTAATGCTGGCGGGATCGATGTCAGACCGCTTCGGACGCCGAAGGGTATTCCAAATCGGACTGGCTGTGTTCACCATCGGATCGC
>DATHPO010000225.1:0-5819 GCA_035483835.1 Terriglobales bacterium | reverse complement strand
GGTCGCTGAATTCCACAACAACGGCGGGCCGTTCATTATGACCGCGCCAGCTCACACGGAATTCGTCGATGCCTTCTTCAGGATCGGGCAGGATCGAGCCAACAAGATCGTGATCCTGACGGGCGCAGGCGGGGAGTTCATTACTGATGTCGATTGGTCATCTTTTGGCGACGTCACCGATCCCGGCGTGTGGAGCCAAGTTCATGATGAAGGCGCTCAGGTTTTGGAAAATATAGCCAACATACGCGTGCCGGTCATTGCGGCGATCGAGGGACGCGCGCATGTGCATTCAGACTACGCACTACTTGCCAGTGTAATTGTGGCAGCGGATGGTGCGACCTTCGAGGATGTGGCCCACTTCTCCGCGGGCGTTGCGCCCGGCGACGGAATCTTTACCACTTGGAGTTATCGCGCGGGAGCAGGACGAGCGGAGGCGTTCCTGCTGAACCCACAACCGCTATCTGCGCGTACCGCGCAAGAGTGGGGCGTGGTTGCCGAAGTTGTGCCGAACGGTAAGGCGCTCAGTCGTGCGCGGGAATTGGCCGAGTTGTACTTGAAGGCTCCGGAAGTGACGCGCCGCAACACGCGCGCTCACTTCATTCAACCGCTAAAGGAGCGGATTGTGCGAGAAGTCGGATACGGACTGTCGCTCGAAGGAGCTTCAGCGGCCGATCTCATGAAATCAATGCAAGCCAAGAGTGAAGCTGTCGCTCGGAAAGGACGATCCGCATAAAAAGCACAGGCCTTCATCGGGCTAGCAAATAACAAGATGACCAAGAAAATTGCATTCACTGGCGCATCGAAGGACATCGGCCGTGCAACAACTAAGAGCTGTTGCCAAGCTGGGAAGGGGCGGAAGTTCCCACGGAAGCGCGGCGTTAGTGCGGCAACGGGTCGAAACCTAAGGTCTCTGGAATTTGGAGAGTAATGAAGTAATCAAATTCATTTCGAAGAAAAGGAGCTAGTCATGGGACAAAGCAGTAGTAGAGCAAAACGCAGTGAAAAGGGGTTGTTGACTCCTGACAATTGCGTCGTGGCGTTGATCGATCACCAACCGCAAATGTTGTTTGGGGTCAGCAATTTCGACCGCCAGGGAATCATTAACAACGTGGTCGCTCTCTCGAAGGCAGCGAGAGTCTTTGACCTCCCAGTGGTTCTCAGCACCGTTGAAACGAAGAGCTTCAGCGGCAATATCTGGCCGCAAATCCAAGCGGTCTTCCCGAAACAAGTACCGATTGAGCGTACTTCCATGAATTCTTGGGACGATAAGAACTACGTTGCGGCCATCGAGAAGACGGGGCGGAAAAAAATCGTGGTGGCCGGGCTCTGGACGGAAACCTGCATCGCACTTGGTACCATACAGGCGATTCATGACGGCTACGAAGTCTACGTTGTGGAGGATTGCTGCGGCGACGTGAGCCAGCTTGCTCACGACAACGCAATGAAGCGCGTCATTCAGGCCGGTGCGAAACCCGTGACCTCACTTTCCGTGATGCTGGAATGGCAGCGCGATTGGGCGAACAAGGACACCTATGACGCGGTCATGGACATCGTGAAAAACCACTACGGAGCCTACGGCGTCGGCGTGGAATACGCCTACACCATGGTTCACGGCGCTCCGCCCACCAAGTACCCTGAATATGGGGTGCCTCTTGCCGCAGCTGCACACAAGTAATCAGGTGGGGAGGGAGCACCCCCTGCTCTTTCCCCGCTCTTTCATAAACTGAATCAATCGACGGATGAGGTTTGATGTCCGCCGAAATCATCATTCACACTCATTCGTGGTAGGACCGCTTGTGGGTGTTGTATCTGGAGTGATTCGGGTGAAGAGTACTGCGCCGCCTATCGTTGCTCTACTTGGACTGTTCGGGATGGTTTTAGGCGAGCAGGCTGCCCAGGAGGAAATCCGATGTCTGCAGAAACCATAATTTACAATGCGAAGATTGCAACGAACAGTGTTCCTTCGTTTGTCGAAGCGGTAGCCATCGGGAATGGCAAGATCACCGCCACGGGAAAAACCGATGAGATTCTTCGGCAACGCGGCCCGGAGACCAAAGTCATCGACGGGAACGGCCGAACGGTCATCCCCGGTCTCAACGATTCACACATGCACCCCATCCGCGGCGGCCTGAACTACAACATGGAACTTCGCTGGGATGGCGTGCCTTCGCTGGCAGACGCTCTGCGCATGTTGAAGGAGCAAGCTGCACGCACCCCTGCGCCACAGTGGGTGAGAGTCGTAGGAGGCTGGACCGAGTTTCAGTTCGCCGAGCGACGTATGCCAACGCTGGATGAAATCAATGCTGCCGCCCCGGACACGCCGATTTTCGTGTTGCACTTGTATGACCGCGCGCTCCTCAACGGTGCCGCTTTGCGCGCCCTGGGCTACACGAAGGACACGCCCGATCCACAGGCGGGCGAAATCCAGAGGGACAAGCGAGGTAATCCCACCGGAATCCTCGTGGCCAAACCGAACGCCTTCATCCTCTACTCGACGTTGGCCAACGGGCCAAAGCTTTTACGCGAAGATCAACTCAATTCTTCGCGTCTGTTTTTCCGTGAGTTGAATCGATTCGGCATCACGAGTGCGGTGGATGCAGGCGGCGGTTTCCAGAACTATCCCGACGACTACGAGGTCGTCAAGGAACTCCATCAGATGAACCAGCTCTCCGTGCGTCTAGCCGCTAATCTTTATCCCCAAAAAGCGGGGCAAGAGATCGCGGATTTTCGTCGATGGACAAAGACAACCAAACCCGGCCAGGGCGATGACTTATTTCGCATCAATGGTGCCGGAGAGATGCTTGTGGCTTCGGCAGCGGACTTTGAGGACATGCTACAACCGCGACCAGACATGCCGCCCGTGATGGAGAGTGAATTGAAGGCAGTGGTCCAATATCTGGCGGAAAATCGCTGGCCGTTTCGCTTGCATGCGACCTACAACGAGACAATCGAGCGGGCACTGAATGTTTATGAAGAAGTGAACCGGGAGATTCCGTTTGACGGCCTGCACTGGTTCTTCGATCACTGTGAAACGATCACCGACCGCAACATCGAGCGCGTGAAAGCGCTGGGCGGCGGGATCGCCGTGCAGAATCGAATGGCCTTTCAGGGAGAATATTTCGTCGAGCGATACGGCTCACAGCAAGCGAGGCGCACGCCACCGATCCGGCGCATGCTGGAGATGGGGATTCCCGTTGGTGCGGGTACGGACGCAACCCGTGTTTCGAGCTACAACCCTTACGTTTCCCTCTATTGGCTTATCACCGGCAAGACCATTGGCGGTCTCAATCTTTATCCGGCAGAGAACCGATTGGACCGGGAGGAAGCACTCAAGCTCTACACCATAGGGAGCAGCTGGTTTTCAACAGAGGACGGGAAGAAGGGAGCTCTCGCCCCCGGACAACTGGCAGACTTCGCAGTTCTGTCGGCGGATTATTTTTCCATTCCGGAAGAGGAGATCAAGCATCTCGAATCGGTACTTACGATCGTGGGTGGGAAGGTCGTTTATGCCAGCGAAGAATTTTCAAAACTCGCGCCGCCCGCGCTTCCGGTTAGTCCGGACTGGTCTCCCGTCAAAAATTATGGCGGGTATGCGAAGGAATCAAAGCGATCTATCGGCGCGTCCCATTCTGCTGCGTGTTCACATGTAACCGGTGAGTTACGGGGCGAAAAGAGCTGGCACCTGCCGGTGCTGGGTGAGTTTGGGTTATGGGAATTGGGTTGCGATTGCTTCGCGTTTTGATTCGGTTGCGCCAGGAAGGAATCGAGATGAAGGCGTCGCTCATATCTTTCGCTGTCGGACTTGGTGTTGGCGCTATCTACGGGCTCATCCGAGTAAAGAGCCCGGCGCCACCTATCATCGCGTTACTTGGCCTGTTAGGCATGGTGTTTGGCGAACAGCTCGGGATATGGATTCACGCAAAGAAGCTTAACGTTTCAGACGCTGTCTCGGTGTGCCTTGTCGGTGAGCGCTATGATCGGCTGCCTCCATCCAAAGTAAAGTAGAGTAGCGCGGTAAAGCTCATACGCATTTCGACTCATTCGAGCGGTTGGCAACGAAGGAGATTCTCGTGCGTTTGAATAGAATTCTTGCCGCGACCGTGGTGGCAATCCTTCTGATTGGCGCTGTTGCGAGTCAATCGCCGCTTCCCATCGCACTCGCCCAGAGTGCGCAAACAGCTGGAACTGCGAACCTGGCGGTCGGACCGCAATATGATACGACCCACGTGTACGTCGCACCGGAAGACTTTGACCGATTTGTCGCTAGTCTTCTAGCCACATTCGGCGGCACCACTACCAAACGGGGCGTCGCCACTGTGACGCCCACTCCAAGCAGCACAATAACGCAGCTAGTGTTGACACCAGTTGGGAGCATCTCCGTGTTTGGTTTCAAGACACCGATCCCTTACCCCTTCGGCTTAGAGCGGACCGGGTATCTGGTGACCGACTTGGATGCTGCGATCGGCGCCGCTCGTGCGACTGGCGCGGACGTCATCGTCACTGCGTTCCCCGATCCGATTGGACGAGATGCCGTCATCCAATGGCCCGGCGGCGTGAATACACAACTTTACTGGCATACGACTGCTCCATCCTACGCGCCGCTTCAGACTATTCCGGAAAACCGTGTCTATGTGTCTCCCGATAGGGCAGAGGAGTTCGTTCGCACCTTCCTTACTTTCTCTCGCGGCAAAGTCGTCTCTGATGATGCGCACGCGCCCGGCGTCGAGATCGGGCTGCCGACTAACACCTATCGGCGCATCCGGATTCAGTCGAACTTTGGCAAGCTTACCGTGTTCGTGACAGATGGCCGTCTTCCATATCCTTACGGACGGGAGGTGACTGGATACGAGGTTGCAAACCTTGCGGATACTCTGGCGAAGTCCAAAGCAGCCGGGGTGGAGACTCTGGTCCCTCCCTACATGGCCGATCAACGTGATGCGGCCCTGGTGCAATTCCCTGGCGGCTATATCGCTGAGATCCACTCACCCGCGAGCAAATAGAGTTAGGTTGCCTCCTCCGAGGACTAGTAACCCACACCGGAGGCAAATTCGTGGTTGACAGCAATGACGCGTATGATACGCGAGTCCGAACTCCAAATCGGAAATTCCGCCTGACAATTCGTGGCAGAAAACAGGTAATCAGCGTGAGCTTCTCAGAGCTAGTTTTGTTCGTCGGTCTTGGAGCGGTCGTGGGCTTCGCAGGCGGATTATTCGCGATTGGTGGCGCGTTGATCGCAATCCCCTTGCTAACGGCCGTCTTCGGCTTCACTCAACACGACTCGCAGGGAACCGCGATGGTGATGGCTCTCGCGAGCGCGAGCGTGACCTTGGTGATTTACGCACGAAACAAGCTCTTGCGTATTCGCGATGGCCTCGTCATGACCGTGTGCAGCACCGCGATGGGGCTCGTCTCCTCCCAAGTTGTGCGATACGTCAACGACCGAACGTTGCAGCGCAGCTTCGGTACGTTCCTGATCGTGCTCGCGGTATTCGTATGGTTCGGACACCTCGGTGAAGACGACAGGTCTGCGCCACTCCGGGCTCCAGCGCAAATCGGCATCGGATCCTTGGCCGGAGCTCTCAGCGGATTGTTCGTGGTGGGTGGTGCGCTGGTTAGTGTTCCATTGCTCGAACGCGTGGCTGGGTACTCGCAGCAGCGGGCTCAGGCGATGGTCCTGCTCATGCTCGTTCCGGCATCGGCGATCGGTCTCGTGGTCTATTCCTCGGCGGGATATGTGAGGTGGGACGAAGCGATCGCGCTCGCGGTGGGCGCCGTCGCGCTGGCGCCGCTCGGTACACGGGCGGCACTAGCCATGAAGC
>DATHPO010000224.1:0-2753 GCA_035483835.1 Terriglobales bacterium | reverse complement strand
CGCTAGAGGCTGCAATGCTGCTTTTTTGGGAACGGGGCTTTGAAGGTACTTCTATGGCCGATCTTACCCAGGCAATGGGTCTAAACCCGCCGAGCATCTATGCAGCTTTCGGTGACAAGCACGCGTTGTTTCAGCTCGCGGTAAAGCGCTATATGAAAATGCGAGCGCAATACGCAGGTAAAGCCCTGGAGGAACCGACTCTCGAAAAGGTCGTTCGTGCACTCTTCGACAACACGGTTGCGTTTCTCACCACGCCCGGACATCCGGCGAGGTGTATGACGCTGTCGGGGGCGGTGGGCTGCAGTGTAGACGCTACTCCGGCAAGGGATATCATGACCGAAATACGTAAACAGAATGAAGCCGTCATGAGGGAGCGCTTTGTTAAAGCGCGGAAGAGCGGAGAGTTGCCGAAGGATGTCGACGTGGATGATTACACAAGGTATCTGTCGACGATCATCGCCGGGCTCTCCATCCAGGCGGCAAATGGTTCGACTAAGGCAGAACTCAAGCGAACCGCCCAGATGGCCCTCCGCCATCTTGGGTACTGAGCCTTGTTGCGGCCACGCGCTTGCTTTGCCGCACGCCCCCGTCCTGCGATTTCACCCGAGGCAATGGCCCACATTGCGAAGCTCATTCCAGCGGCATTTCCATGAAGACATCGGCCCGGCTATAGGGCATCGGCGGAAGGGCCTCAGGTTTCACGTGACGAAAGCCGACCGACTCGTATAAGTGAATAGCATCCTTGAGGCGCGTATTACTGCCAAGGAACAGAGACTTGGCGCCGAGGCATTTGGCCTGCACAAGGGCGTGCTGAAGCAGGCGGCGGCCGATTCCTCTACCGCGCAGATGCGGAGAAACCGCCATCTTGGAAAGCTCATAGACGCCATCTCTCATGGGGATCAGCGCAACGCATGCGACGGCTTCGGCTCCGGCATAGGCCATGAAGATATGACCGCCTTTCAGGAGAATAGAGTTTACAGGGTCGTTGAGGGTCTCGCGGTCTTTGGCCTCAAGGGTGAAATACCGTGTGATCCACTCTTCATTTAGCGTCCGGAATGCAGTGGCGTCATCGTCGGGTGCAAGTGATCGAATTTCAACCACTGGCGGATGATGTGCGAACGCGGCAGACGGACCAGAAGTTGGATCGGCCTCATCCCCAAGATCCATAGCTGCGATAAGACCGGTCTTCACAGTAAACACGTGGAGAACTTCGCTGTCCGATAGCACATCCCCTTGAAGACTCTTGACGAGTTGGTGCACCCTGACGCGAACCTTGCCTCCATCTCCCTCGATGATTGCTAACGGCTCGACATTGGGATCGAACTCGCTCCATTGTCGAGTCCAATAGGCGCGGATCTCTTCCTTTCCGACAACTTTTCCGCCCTCCGAAGCCTTGGGCCAGTTCACGTCTTCGGTCATCAGTGCTAATGCGCGGTCGATGTCACGCTTGTTGAACGCGGAGTACGCCTGCTCAATAAGGGCCTTAATGTCTGCCATATAAACTCCTACTGCGCTGTACTTTCCTTAGCTTCAACTCTCAATGTCCATCGAAGTGAATAAGCGACTCGGCGATTATGCACTCACCAAGATCCGCCGATTCAGATTGCCGAGGTGCCGCCATCAACAAACAACTCCACCCCATTTACGTAACTGGAGTCGTCTGAAGCAAGAAACAGCGCGACCGTCGCAATTTCCTCAGGACGACCCATCTTTCCCCGCGGGATCAGGGATTCGAACTGCCGCTTCGTTTCCTCGTCGAACACTTTCTCCAGAATCGGTGTGGCGACCTGCCCCGGGACAAGCACGTTTACCCGGATATTCCTGCCTTTCAGTTCGTTGAGCCACGTGCGTGCGAATGAGCGCAACGCCGCCTTGCTCGCCGCATACACGCTGAAACCAGGAAAACCTTTCACCGAAGCATTTGACCCGGTCATGAAAATCGATCCGCCGTCGTTGAACAGCGGCAGCGCCTTCTGAACCGCAAACAGCGTGCCGCGCACGTTCAGGCCGAAGGCAGCATCGAAGTGCTGCTCGGAAATCTCGCCCAGTTTGACCGATTCGCCCGTGCCAGCGCTCGCGAACAGGACGTCGATCTTGCCCTTCTTCCGCTTGACTATATCGAACAGGCGGTCTAGGTCGTCGAGATTGGCCGCGTCGCCGCGCACGCCGGTTACGTTCCGGCCAATCAGCTTAACGGCCTCATCGAGCGCCTCCTGCCTCCGGCCCGTGATGAAAACGTAGGCGCCTTCTTCAACGAACAACTTGGCAGTGGCCAGCGCCATACCGCTCGATCCACCCGTGATGACTGCAACCTTACCCTCAAGCTTTCCCATAATTTGCTCCTTTCGGTAGCTGTGTAGCGGTCATTACAGATGTGGCGAGACGCCCATCGGATTCATGATTTTGAGCTCTTCCGCTTCCCTCGAAGAACGCACCCACGAGTGGCAGCACTCGACCGCGCTTCTCACGAAATAGCATTTTCGGCTAGACTCAGGGGCACAAGTTTCAAATCCGCGCTCCCGGGCATGCAGATTGGAAGTTGCTTGGAGTGGAGCGGGGAGAGGCGTTAGCGATGAAACGAAACTGGAGCTGGGCAGTGTGGACCGGCGCGGCGCTGGTTTTCCTGGGAGTGATTAGCTATCCGCTGTTTTTCGTTCGCTTCCCGGCGCTTCGCGATTTTCCGTGGGCGAACCTGCCGATGATCGCGCTCGGGTTGGTGCTGCTCGCCTTGGGGCTTGTGCGCGCATTCCGGC
>DATHPO010000223.1:0-4808 GCA_035483835.1 Terriglobales bacterium | reverse complement strand
CGAACCTCGCTTATAGTCACCTGGCCCCCAAGAATCATGCTCTTGATGGCCAATCCCGCAGCTACTAACTACCCACAGTTTTATGCCGCGCAAAATGCATGGAGAATCATGAAACTTTTCGTGCCTGAGCGGATCAGATCACCTTCCCATCGCCATGAGCAGAACCCCACCCTCATTCGTCCTCTGGGCAAAGTGATTAAAGCGACTTTAGGTTTCTCGGGCCGCGACGCCTCTGGTAGGGAAGTCAAGAATCTCTAAAAGGCCGGGGACACATCGAGGCATCGAGGACACAATGAGGTGTTTCTTGCAGCTCCTAGAACGCCATCCAGCGCGTCCGGGTCCCTGTAGTTTGTTAGAGTTACTTTTAGCTCCGCTTTCACCGGCGATGCCCACAGACGAAAAAGATAGCGGCAAGCTCTTGACGCAGGGCCGATGCAGGTCCAACAAGAATTCCCTCGACGTACTCTCAATGACTTACGGTGCCACCCGTACCGCCTAAAGTCTTCAAAGTACGTTCGAGATTACGTTCGAATCCCACTCTCTCCGCCATATTACTAAAAATAAACGAGTTATTAGATTTACAAGACCCACTCTCAGGGCCTCTTTTCGTCTTTGGAATGAGTGACATGCAGTCTTGCAAGCCCAGCTACGTGCCGTTAAGGCTAAAACCGACTGATTGGGAATCAGTTTTCGAGCACCCGCACCTTAATTATGGTTACGCAGTGACCGGCCACAGCAGGCAGGGGCAAACCACGGATCGAGTGCTTTCGTTCTTCTCGTTTTCGGTGGTTTATCTTTATTATGTTCCCTGCCCCGAAATTGTGTTTGTGTCCCCATCCAGGAATGCATATGACCGGCGCCTCTGACGACAAAACTCTCAGCATCGCCTCAGTCCAGAGTTCCTTCTCCACCATTGGTCCGTTCCGGCTCGTGCAGATGGTTGGCACCGGCGGCATGGGGGAAGTGTGGCGCGCGGAACAGACCGCGCCCTTTCATCGCACGGTCGCACTTAAGCTGATCAAGGCGGGCATGGACACTCGCGCCGTGGTGGCGCGATTCGAGTCTGAGCGCCAGGCGCTGGCGCTCATGGAGCACCCTAACATCGCAAAGGTTTTCGACGCCGGGGCCACGCCAGAAGGGCGCCCCTACTTCGTCATGGAGTACGTGCCCGGCCTCTCCATCACCAGCTATTGCGACAAGCACAGGCTCAGCATTCGAGATCGTCTCCTGCTCTTTACTCAGGTTTGTGAGGGTGTCCAGCATGCCCATCAGAAGGCGATCATCCATCGCGACCTGAAGCCTTCCAATGTTCTGGTCAGTGAAGTGGACCAGAAGCCTGTGCCGAAGATCATCGACTTCGGCCTGGCAAAGGCAACGGGACCGCGATTGAGCCAGGCTACGATGTACACCGAGGCCGGCGGAGTTGTAGGCACGCCCGATTACATGAGCCCCGAGCAGGCCAACAGCAGCGAACGCAACATCGACACTCGCACCGATGTCTACTCGCTCGGGGTGATTCTGTACGAATTGCTGGTGGGCGTGTTGCCCTTTAGCTCGCAGGGCGGCGGCCTGACGCCCTCCATACTGGAGAAGCTCCGCGCCGATGAACCTACGCTGCCCAGTTCCAAGATCAAAGCTCTCGGCGAATCCTCGGAGGAGTCTGCCGAGAAGCGTCAGGAGGAACCGAAAAGCTTGCGCCGCCATCTGCGCGGCGAACTCGACTGGATCGCAATGAAGGCGCTGGAACACGACCGTTCTCGGCGCTACGGCTCGCCTTCCGAGTTAGCCGCCGACATTCAGCGCTACCTCAACGACGAACCTGTGCTGGCTGGCCCGCCTAGCACCACATACCGCGCCTCGAAATTCGTCCGGCGGCATCGTTTCGGCGTAGCCGTGGCTGCTGCCGCCCTGATCCTATTGGTTGCATTTGCCGTCACTATGGCGCTGCAGGCGCGCCGGATCGCCAAGGAACGCGACCGCGCGAACCGCGAAGCCGCTGCCTCCGAGCGCGTTGCCGACTTCATGACTCAGATGTTCAAAGTCTCCGATCCCGGCGAAACTAGGGGCAACAGCGTCACGGCCCGCGAAATTCTCGACAAGGCCTCCAAGGACGTCGATAGCGGTCTGGCGAACGACCCCCAGTTGCAAGCCCAGATGATGAACACGATGGGCACCGTCTACGAGAATCTGGGGCTCTTCGGCCAAGCGGAGCCGCTGCTGCGTCACGCGCTGGAAATTCGCCGCCAGATACTTGGCAATAGCAACAAAGACACGCTGAAGTCGATGTATCAGCTTTCCGAGGTGCTCACCTGGAAAGGCAACGCGGCAGAAGCCGAAAAGCTCTGCCACGAGTCCTTCGAAGGCCGCAAGACTGTTCTTGGGACCGAAAATCGCGACACCCTGACCTCGATGAACTGGCTGGTATGGATCCTATTCATCGAGGGACAGTATCCTGAAGCCGAGAAGCTGGCTCGTCAAACGGTCGAAACCACACGGCGAGCGCTCGGGCCGCAGGACAAGGTCACGCTAAGCGCCATGGGCCGGCTGGGAGTCATCCTAACGGAAGAACGGAAGCTTCCGGAGGCAGAAGCGATCCAGCGCGAAGGGGTGGAAGTCCGCAAGCGGACGCTTGGCGCCGAACACCCGGATACGTTAGCCGCGACGAGCAATCTCGCTACCCTGATGCATGCCGAGGGGAAATTCGCTGAATCGGAAAAACTGAACCGGGATGCGCTCCCGGTATGGCAGCGAGTGTTCGGTACCGAGAATGCCAAAACACTGATGGTTGTAGAGAATCTTGCGATCGACGTGAAGGATCAAGGCCGGGACGCCGAGGCGGAAAAATTAGATCGCGGCGCACTCGAGATCGAGGTCAGGGAATTCGGCCCCGACAATCGGAGCAGTCTGATTACGATGACAAACCTGGCCGAAATACTCGCGGAAGAAGGCAAATATTCCGAGGCTGAGCAATTGCTGCGGCAGGCCGCAGATGGGAAGCGGCGCGCCATGGGACCCGAACATCCATCGGTCTTCTACTCCCTGGACACGCTGGGCAATGTCCTGAAGAAAGAGAAGCGCTACGCGGAGTCTGAGAAGGTCTACCGGCAAGTGTTCGATGCCCGGAGCCGCGTTCTGGGCGCCGCCAATCCCGACACCGCCTTCAGCGCCTACGCGCTTGCTTGTGTTCTGTCGCTGGAGGGTAAGCGCGACGAGGCGTTCACCAACCTGCAGTTCGCCGTGGAACACGCGCTTAGTACGGACCAGCGCAAAGGACTGGAGACCGACGCCGATCTCAAGCCGCTGCGCGGCGACCCTCGTTTCGGCGCGCTACTGGCCACCGTGAGCCAATCGGCCGCATCACAAAATCCATAGCTGAAAAACTAGGTGGAACTGCGTCCGTTTGTCGCACAGGCCAACTGAGGAACTGAGGACGATGGCCATTCTCATGTCAGCATCACTTCCGAGAAACGCTCTGCGCTCACAAATTGCAAAGGTCGTCGATTATTGGCTATTCGGAAGTTGCAACTCTGACTCCGACGCCGGTCATAACAGAGTCGGACCTTCCCGGACAGGGAATGACACGGTAGAACATCAATAATTCCTGTCACCTTCGTTCTGCACATTTCAAGTGATCACTGACCCCGTGATCCGTTTGTGATCCGTTAGTACTGCTTACCACTGCCTTCCACTGCTTTACGTTGCCCGCCGTGCGCTCTATGTTATTGAAACTACGTTTTCGAGTAAATTCGAATCCCACTCTCTCCGCCAATTTATTGAAAATAAATAAGTTACTGTGATTTACGAAGTCAATCATGCCCACTCGCCGCAGTTGTTTCGTCTTTGGAATGAGTGACATAAAGTTTTGTCCGGCGCGAGAGCGTCCCATTAAGGTTGAAACCGACTGATTAGGAATCAGTTTTTCTTTCAAAACATCTCCCCGCGGATTAGTCCGCGCTTCCGCCATCTGACTAACGCAATGGAGGAAGTATGGCGGTTGGGACCTCAGCGCTCTCGCCGAATATCTTGATACAGATGAGTCAGTCCTGCTTCCTGTTCTTCGCAAACGCAATGCAAAGGAACGGATGCGGCCCTCCATCGTGCCCCCGTTCCTCTAGGGGCGCAGCCATCGGAACGCTGCGCCCTGTTTTTGAAGGTCCCACACATGAAGAACAAAGCACCCGCTGCTGGTCTACCGACTCAACTGGACGGTCACCCCGATGAACTCAAACCGCCTGAACTCCTCGTTACCAGATCGAAGGCAACGTTCCAATGGCCGCCAGATTGTCTCTGGCCGTTTATAGATCACAAGGCGAACAGCGATGCCTAGACCCGGTTGCAATTAAGGGCACGTGAACCAAGCAGACCTGACGGCGCAGGCGTTGAGGTCTGCCGACGTGTTCCTAGCGAAAGCTCTCTTGGCCACCCACTCCATTGCCTGCGATTGCCGAACTACGGGCGTGTCGATCGCACCGCCTAAAGCGGTGCGAGACGGTCGCGTCGCTACGCCGCGGCTGTCTTCCGCATCGCGTTCATGTAGCTGTCTATGGTCTGGGTCAACTGCGCAGCCACCTCGTCCGCGATAGTCGTGAGATCGGTAGAAGCAGACTGAAATCCAGAAGGCTCAGATTGCTCTGCAATGTGCCGAAGAGCGTTACTCCGAGAATCCTTGATTCGTGCACCAGCATCGCGGGAGTGTAGCCTTGCTGATATCGTAGGTTGCCATGGGCGATGGCGGCCTCGGAGAAGGCCGCATCACTGTCCTTCTGGGTTTACTGGGCCGCACTACCAAGTCTCGAACCAGCCTGGAG
>DATHPO010000222.1:0-31828 GCA_035483835.1 Terriglobales bacterium | reverse complement strand
GACGGTGGCAGTGCTGGTCGGGATTTTCCTGGCGCTCAAACGGCACAGCCATTCCGCCCGTCTGCAACTGTGGATGGTGGCTTGGTTCCTCATCTTTACGCACTTCGTGGCGCAGTTGCTCGAGCCCGCCACGGGAGACGTGAGCCCGTACCTTCTCGCGATCGATCTGGGCTCGCTGCAAGCCGCCGCCGTGGCCTTTGTCGTCTCTGTCTCAGCAGTTGCTGAGGATAAGGGCAAGCGAAGATTGATGCTTCTGGTAACCGGTATCCCTTCGGTCGCCTATACGATTTTGGCCAGTTACGATGTGCACGCGCGATGGCCTTACGTCCTGTGCCTGCTGACGTGCTTCGTGGGCGGAATCCTTCTGCTCTTCTGGGTGAGGAGGTTCTCCGGATACGCTGTTTCGCTGGCGCTGGTGGGGTCGGCAATTGCGCTCTGGGCCATTCGTGCGGCCTTGCGCGGTTCCTTTGATGAGGGTCTTACCGCCCTGCTGGGGCTTGGCTTTGCTTTGCCTGGAGTTTTTCTGTGCCGGAACTACTGGCGCGCTTCCCCGGGCATTCTCACTGCCGCGGGAGGATTTTTCTGCTGGGGTGCGGTGTTTCCGGTAGGAATGCTGCTGGATCGGATTGCTCCCCACCTGATCGTCCCTGCGGATCTATGGAATACTCCCAAGCTGTTTGTGGCGTTCGGCATGATTCTGGCAATCGTCGAAGACAAGTCAGAATCCATTGAGAGCATGCAGCGCAAGCAACGCGCATTGAATGATCAACTGGAACGCTTCTCGACGATAACCTCGCAACTGCTGAGCGGTGCGACGGTGGACTTGTTGTGCAACGAAATCGCTTCTGCCATCACCGATGTGAGCAATTTCCGTCTCGCGGTTATCCAACTGGATAGCGGAAGTTATGGTTTGCGAGTGGCGGGTGCGAGCGGACTGTCTCCCTCTGCATTGGCCGAGTTGGAGAAGAAAGCACGCTGTTGGACCGCGGATGACATTAAAGACTTCTGCGCCCGCGGCCGCCAGATCGGGCAGAATTCGTTTCTACTCTCAGCGTCCGAAGCCGCGAAGTACGATCCGCTAAAGAGTTCGCTGCGCTACGATCCAAACCCTTATTGGAACACGGGAGATGAGCTTCTAATTCCGTTATGTTCCGCACGCGGCGGCTATCTGGGTTGTATTGGGTTAGATGATCCTCGGGACGTGGAAGCGGTCAATGCCTCGGAGTTGGCGCGAATCGAGCTTCTGGCGGCGGATCTGGCAGTGGCTCTAGAGTTGAAATCGTTGCAGAGCCAGTTGATCCGCTCGGAGAAACTGGCGGCATTGGGGCAGTTAGTGGCCGGCGTCGCCCACGAATTGAACAACCCGCTCACCGCCGTAATGGGCTACGGCGATCTGCTCAGCGACGATGTGCCTGCGGGGCCTGCGCGCGACAAACTCGACAAACTAGTCAACGAGAGCCGCCGGATGAAGAAGATCGTTGAAAACCTGCTACGCTTCTCGCGGCAAAGTACCATGGACCGGCAGTCGGTTGACCTGGCTCCGGTGGTAAAAGATGTGCTTACCTTGCGGGAATATTATGCGCATACCCGAGGACTGGAGATTCTCTCGGACATTCGATCCAACCTGCCGCGGGTGGCTGTGGATGAGGACCAGTTCAAACAGATTCTGCTTAACCTGGTGAACAATTCAATCGATGCCGTGGAAAATATGGAAGGTCCGAAACGGATCACAGTGCGGGCATTTACGCGTGGAAATCGTGCCGTTGTCGAAGTCGAAGATTCCGGGCCCGGATTCAAGGATCTGAATCGCGCGCTCGATCCGTTTTACACGACCAAACCCGTAGGCAAGGGCACCGGGCTGGGATTGAGCATTTGCTACGGAATCATCAAAGAGCACGACGGTGAGATCAGGCTCGCGAATCTGCAACCCCATGGCTCGCGAGTGACGGTAGAGTTGCCGCTCGGCGAAATCAAAGAATCAAGCAACGCGGCCAGAGCTGCTGAGATGAGCTGAGGACGAAAACGCCCTGCTGATCGGAATAGCGATCGGAAGGCCACTTAGAGTGGATCTCAGTCCTGTCCCGCGCCTGCGGCGAAAGCCCTCGAAATATCCATCATTGGAGCCAAAACATTCTCGGCTCTTTCGCTCTGTACTTGTAGAGGCTCAGGTTGGTAGGAATACTCCGGAATGATTTCCCTCATCTTCGCGCGGATTGATACTTCAGTGCCAGAATTCGTCAAAGAGATCAGGTCTTCCAGGTGGGCGCACAGGGCCGGCCACGCAATGATTTCAGACTTGGTCCGCTTCACTTTGTGGTTACCGGTTCCAAATTTTCTTTCCCCAGGATAGAAAAGATCTTCATACATCTTTTCGCCTGGGCGCAGCCCGATGAATTCGATCTTTATCTCGCTTGGAGTCTTCCCGCACTGGCGAATCAAGGAATGCGCCAGGTCGAGTATGCGGACAGGATTCCCCATATCGAGAACTAAAATGTCGCCGTGCTCGCCGAGAGTGGATGCCTGCAAAACGAGCGAGACGGCCTCAGGAATCGTCATGAAGAACCTGGTGATTTCCGGGTGCGTGATGGTGATGCGCCCCTCTTTTTCGATCTGCTCCTTGAATACCGGAATCACGCTCCCCTGAGAACCCAGGACGTTCCCGAAGCGCACTGAGACGCAGCGCATGTGTCCTTTTGGCCTCGCCGCCAGGATGAGTTCGCCCAGTCTCTTGGTGGCGCCCATGAAGCTGGTCGGTTGCACAGCCTTGTCAGATGAAATTAGGACGAACGCTTCGCAGCCAGACTCCTCGGCGATGTCCAGCAACGGGGCCAATGCGAACACATTGTTATTCAGGGCGCCGCGAATGTTGAGTTCCACGAGTGGAACGTGCTTGTAGGCTGCGGCGTGGAAAATAGTGTCCACCGCTCCCTCAGCCAAGATCCGGCGCATGCGGGAAGTGTTGGCAACATCGGCAACCGCATACACTACGCGATCGCCGGCTGACTCTTTCGTGAGTTGCAGTTGCAAATAGAACATCGGCGTTTCGGACTGGTCCAGCGCAATCAACTTGGCGGGAGAATGGCGAAGAATCTGGCGGCACAATTCGGAACCAATCGATCCCGCCGCTCCGGTTACCAGTATTACTTTTCCGACGATCTGCTCACGAACGACGTTGTTGTCGAGCTGTACGGAATCGCGGCCCAACAGGTCTTCTATGTTCACTTCCCGTAACTGGGACACCGAGACACGGCCAAGCAGCAAGTCCTCAAGCTTGGGAACGGTTCGGTAATGCAGGCCGGTTTGCTCGCACACCTTGGTGATGCGCTGCATTTGAGGGCCAGTCGCAGAGGGAATGGCGATGAAGATCTCCTGTGCGTCGTATGCTGACACCACAACCGAGAGCCGATCGATGGTGTTCACAACGGGCACACCATGAATCCTCGCCCCATGTTTGAATAGGTCATCATCGACACAGGCGACCGGAATGAATTCCGAGTGTCGTATCTGTCGGATCAGCGATCCAGCGGCGTCACCGGCTCCCACCACTATTACGCGGTAGCTCTTGTCCTGCCTTTGCCGAATGGATTTGGTGTTGCTAAATGCCAGTACCGACAGGCGCACACCGGCCAGCGCCGCTGCTGTTGTCATCACCTCAATCAAATAGATGGAAAACGGAAAAGCCTGTGCCCCGATGACGACACGGACGGAGACGACAAATGCGATGGTTCCCAAACTGACAGCCTTGATGATGTCGACAACGTCGGTCACGCCACTATGGTTCCAATATCCATGGACCTGCTTGAAAATGATGAGGGCCGCAAGCCGGGATAAAACCAACAAAGGCAGGCAAGCAAGCATCAGCCTGGGGTGAGCCAGCGTAAAATCGAATCGGAGGAGCCATGCGCACAGAAATGACGTGGCTACCAAGACGACGTGAACCAGTGCGATGATCCAAGATCTTTGTCGGAGCAACATACAAACTATCCCCTGCGTTCTGATAAATCCGAATGATTAGGCCGAGGTGTGACTATGAGTGCTGGGCCAACGCGGATTCAGATATTGAAAGTGTCCCTGCGCGTGCGACTTCATGCTTCGTGGCTTGCGACATCACCTTCTCAACTGCCTGAACGGCGAGTGCGAGGTGCTGGTCCGAGAGAGTCGGATGAACCAGAAGCATTAGGCTCGTTTCTCCCAACTGTTTAGCGATAGGCAAGCGCTTATGCTTGCGTCTTCCTACGAAGGCCTTCTCCAGGTAGATCTCGCTGCAACTGCCGACGAAGCACGGCACGCCTTCCGCTGCGATGGCTTGCACGATCTTGTCGCGGGACCATCCCGATTGCAGCATTTCAGGGCGCACGAAGGCGTAGTACTTGTAATAAGCATGGTGAGTACTCTGCGGTGGCACGGTTATCCGCAGTCCCGGCACTCTGGAAAGGCAAGAAGTGAGCCTGTCGGCGTTTCGCCGCCGGGTTTCAACCCACTCGGGCACCTTCTTCAACTGAAGCCGCCCCATGGCAGATTGCATCTCTGTCATCCGCCAATTGGTACCGAAGGAATCATGTAACCAGCGGAAGCCGATCCCATGTTCCCGGTTGTAGACAGAGTTGTAGTTCTTGCCGTGATCCTTATAGCTCCAGGCACGCTCCCACGCGTCGGAATGATTAGTCGTAAGCATTCCCCCCTCGCCTCCCGTTGTCATGATCTTGTCTTGGCAGAAAGAGAAGGCCGCTGCGTCTCCCATCGAGCCTACGGCGCGTCCCTTGTACATGGCACCCTGAGCCTGCGCGCAATCTTCGATCACCTTCAAATCATATTCAGACGCTAACTTTAAGATGGGATCCATATCGGCCGGCCATCCCGCCAGGTGTACGGCGATGATTGCGCGTGTCCGCGGTGTAATGGCACGCTCGATGGTTCCTGCCGTAATGTTTTGACTGTCGGGATCGACATCCACACAAACTGGCCGTGCCCCACGCATCACTATGCAACTCGCGGAAGCGATAAACGTTCTAGACGTCGTAATAACCTCATCGCCGCGCCCGATCCCCAACGCATGCAGCGCCAGTTCGAGCGCAAGGGTTCCGTTAGCTACGCAGACTGCGTGCTTCGTACCTGTGGCCTGGGCGAATTCCTCCTCAAAGAGCCGGCCCTCCTCCCCCGTCCAGTAATTGACCTTTCCGGAGCGAAGAACAGCAGCAGCAGCTTCGACCTCGTCGGGTTCAAAGTGGGGCCAGGAAGGAAATGTCATCTTCTTGTTTGTTGCGAATTGAAATGCCCGCTGTACTGCCGTTGTCATCATGAGAAATGAGCGCTGAACTTAGTTTCCTGGAACCATTGGGTTTTCTGGCATCGGCCTTGGCGTTGTTGGTTGGAACCTCAGCACGATTGTGCAGAGTCGTTGTTTCCCTCGGTCAAGACAGGCCGATTTGACTGTTGGGCTTGGTCCGGAAAAAGGCGATATGGGGGGAAATGTCTAGAGGCGGACGCGTCGCCATAACGTTCCTTCCAAAGACGCTCAAGCTCAGCATAAGTTTCCGATATGTGAATCCGACGGTAGGTATAGAACTTCACTAGATTCCGGGAGAAACTGGACTTGAATCGGAAGATTCCATCGTGTGGCCGATACCCCCCGCCGAGTATGAAGCGCATCTTTCCGCGTTCACGGGCCCAGTTGATCGTGTCAAAGATCACAGCATTGCTTGGGCGAGCTTCTTGTGAATCGGCATCAGCTCCGCCCAGATAAGAATAGAGGTCATGGGCGTCATGCAGGTATAAAACGCTCGCGATAATGCGGCCGTTATGCTCCGCTAGAACGAATCGGGCGTTGCTGCGAAGTTTCCGGAAAATCGAGAGAAAGTAATCAAGGCCAAAGTAATACGAGGATCGCGCATTGTTCCGATTCATGGTATGCAGGTAGATTCGGTAAAATTCGCGGATATGGTCCTCGGTTTCGGCCTCAAACACTCGTACATTCTCTCGCTGACTGCGGTTTATGTTCTTCCGGCACGCATGACTGAAGTGTTCTCGCCACAGGACATCTTTCCCAAGTGACACATCAATCCAGACGATTTCGCGATCATAGGTCGTAAGTGACACATCGAGCACCCCGTCCTGGTCTGCCCAGGGGTGAAGGTGCGCGAATTCAGAGACGATACAGTGCTGCTGAACTTCGGCTTCGATTGCTGCTTTGAAAGACCGCCGAAGGTCTGCCGAGGCGAAACCAGTGACAATAGGCCCGGTAAATTCCGGTGTCATGCTGTCGAAAGCAATAATGCCGGAAGCAAACTCCAGCGTATTGGTTGGTCGCAGAAAGTAGGGATATGCGATAGTGCCGCCGCCATCTTCCACAACCAGCAATTGAGGTTCGTATCTGTTGTGAGCGGCAGCGATGGACATGAACGTGTGGCTACCGAAAATCGAGCGGTATGCTGGCAGGACACGATTCCAGTCGTCCGAGTCACTAATGCCTAAAACGCGATATTTGACTTGAGTCATGATCTGAGCAGGTCGGACAGGCGGTCGAGCATCGGAGCCAGCAAATCCGGATTGATATCCTGATGAACAGGAAGGTTAAGAATACGTTTCGCGAGCCAGTGGGCGTCCGGATATTCCACTTCGTTTATTTCAGGAACCATGGTGTGATAAAGGCTCACCACGCCGAATCCATCGGAATTCAACTGGTGGTACACCGAATCGCGGCAACCACTCTTGAGCACGATAGGCAGAGTCTGCGGAACCACCCCATCGGACAGCGGCATTAGCAGTTCAACTTGCGGAACATGGGCGAGCAATTCGACTATCCTCGCTGCATGCCTTCGTCGCTGTTTTGCAATGGAGAAAGTGTCGTATTCGCAAAAGTCGATACTGCCCGGCGATTGGTTACGCAACAACTGGAAGGCGCCCGCAGTTGTGCGCTCTACAGAGTTATTGACTACAAGTAACCCTCCTTGTGGCACCGGTAACAGCTTGTGGAGCGACATAATTGAGAACTCTCCCAACCGTCCGCACACACCGCCAACCAAATCTGAAAGCATTGAGTGCGCTTCATCCTCGACGACGATGAGACCGTGCTCGCGCGCAAGCTTACATACTCGCTTGTACTCTGGATCAGGAAATCCGAAATAATGAATCAAGACTAGAACGCGTGCGCGGCTCGTCGTTAGACGAAGGCATAGGTCGTCGACGTCGATTCGAAGCTGGGACGTCATCCGGTAAAACAACGGTTTCAGGCCGAGTTCTCTTATGGGGTCCATGACACCGGAACCCTCCCGTGAACTCCAGCCAACATAGGCAGGCAGGAGAACTTCGTCGAAACCGCGCTTCATGCCGAGAGCTAGCAGAGTCGCCCTAAATGCAGAGCGGGCGTTCGGAAAGTCATAGATACGGCGGCGATAGCTATCGCTGCATGATGCGATCTTGCTTATTGCAGGAGCCGTGGTCAGATTCATGCAAGTAATTTGCGCATACGAATGGAGCGCTCGTAGTTGACGACCGGAAGAGTCGCCAGTGGGGGTCTGTGTGAGCTCAGAATAAGATAAGGCCGATCGGGGAACAGAGCGGCGATCGCGCCCGCAGACTCCTGATCCGTGAGTGTGGTGCAGTTTTCAAGTAGTTTGCAGGTGTGCCCTGCGATCAGACCCACCAGAAGTTCCTGCTTCATATATCTGCAGGTAAACTTCGAGAATCCCTGCCTCTGTTCTTCGGCGAGCGCACACTCTAATTCGTCCGAAGCTGCCAGCGGAACGATTGTCGATTGCGCCACGTCGCGAAGGCAAACACGATAGAAGTACAAATCGTTCACGACCTCGAACCCGATTCGCTCGTACCAATGGATCGCCCGCTGGTTGCTTGCGAAAACATCAAGTTCGATGCCGATACAACCGATCTGGCCAGCCTTGGCGGAGCAGTTGAGGACAAGCTTCGTACCAACACCCTGGGAAGCGATCTGAGGAGAGACGGCTATGTAGTTGAGAAAGAGATAGTCGTTGCGCGGAACCGCATTGTAGTAGCCAACAATGTTTGAACCACGCTCCGCGACCACAAATTCCTGAACGGCAATGAGTGACCGCAGAAATTCAAGCGACTGTCTTGTCTGATAAATCGTGTACAGGAGGTAGTTGTCGCCGAAGGCGGACCTCTTAAGGGAAAAAATTGCCTCGGCATCGGTTACTACCGCTTCACGCAAGACAATCTCGGATGTAGCAGTTAGCAGTTCTGCTGGCATTGTCTTTTCCGCTGCTCGTCAAGGTCCAGCATCGCCGCACCCGGATCGACTTGTAGACCCTGGCGGCGCACCACCCTTAACACGGTCATGGCGAGTATCTTCAAATCGAGCAGCAGGCTTCGCTTATTGACATAGTTAACATCCATAGCCAACCGGTCGTCCCATGTAAGATTATTCCGCCCATTCACCTGGGCCAGGCCTGTAAGGCCGGGCATCGCTTCAAATCTTGCATCCTCATTTTCGGTGAAGTACGGGAGGTATCGCATCAGCAACGGACGCGGGCCGACCAGGCTCATGTCTCCGCGCAGCACGTTCCAGAGTTGGGGCAGTTCGTCGAGGCTGAGCTTGCGGATCCAGATGCCCACGCCTGTGAGCCGATCGGCGTCCGGAAGTGACCGACCCGCAGAATCTGTGGCTTCGCGCATAGTGCGAAACTTCAGGCACGTAAACGGGCGCGCCTTGTACCCGGGACGCACTTGGCGAAACAGTACCGGTGATCCCAAAAATATTTTTACAATGGCCGCGACGATTAAGAGAAGCGGCGAGAGCACCACCAATGCGGAGGCCGCCACTACCAAATCGAAAAGTCGTTTCGCCACGAGCCCGTCAGCTCTCTGTGCGGCCTTTTTGAAAACACGGTCGAACTTCTCCACACCGACGGAGACCGACAGTTCACGCTCATAAAACGCTCTACCGGCGCGTCCCATCTCGGCGAGCCGTTCCTTGCCGGTGTTAACGAGCTGTTTCACCGCTTCTGCAATGCCTTGTGGATTGCCTGGTTCGCAGACAATACCCGAACCGGCTCGTTCCACTAAGTCCGCGGCGTCACCGCGAACCCCCATCAGGATCGGCTTTCCCGCGGCAAGATAAGCCTGCGTCTTGGACGGGATCGTGATGCGAAATAGTGGGTCATCCTTCAAGTGCACGAGCAAAGCATCAGCGCCGGCGAGGATGCCTGCCATGGCATGCATCGGTTGACGAGGTAAGAACCTGACGTTGTCGAGTCCCATCTCTTTAGCCATACTCTCCAACCGGACTCGGTCGACCCCACCCCCCATGAACAGGAACTCGGCGGCAGGTACCGTACTTCGGCAAATTTGCGCCGCGTGAAGCACGCTATCGAGGCCCTGAGCAAGACCCATCGTGCCCGCAAAGAGAATGCAGAAGCGATCCGCTGCGCCCAATCGCAATACAGAGCTGCTGTCAGACTTCAAGGCCGCTTCGTCGCACCAGTTGTAGATAACATCAATCCTGTCGGGCGGAAGTCCACGGCCGACAAGTTGTTCCTTGAAGCCTTGGGATAGCACTGTGATGTGGCGCGCGCGGCGATATACCCACTTGCACATTTTGCCCAACAGAGTGAGGGCCGCAGAGTTCGACATCATACCGGAAGCAGCGACCGTGTCGGGCCAAAGGTCCTGGACGTCATAAACGAAAGGCGTCCGTCGGAGGAAGCCGATCACCGCTGCAGCAAAGCCAACAGTAATGGGTGGATGGTAGACATAGATCACATCCGGCTTGCGGATCAAAGCCGTGCCGATCACCGCAGCCGATACGGCAAAGCTTATGTAGTTGAGAGCCCGATGAAGAGCGAATTTGTTGTGGCTTGGATATAGCGCAACACGTAACACATTAATGCCGTCGATTTGCTCGCGCACCCAAGGGCGTATGCGGTGGCCGGGATAGACCTCCCCGTCGGGATAGTTGGGGAAACCGGTCAGCACTTCCACTTCATGACCGCGGGACGCTAATTCTCGGGCGAACAACAATCCCTTGAATGTCGGCTCCGGTTCAAACCACTGGGTCAGAATCAGAATCTTCATACGCTCAATAACAATGCGAACGTCTCGGTTCCCGGTTCACGTATTGCATACAGAACTACGACTGTTACGGCTTATGCCAGACAACCCGGTTTACGTAGTTCACGTAGCTATGAATAATCCGCACTACCTTTTCAGACACGTTCGGAACGTCGTAATCCGGCACAATTCGCAATGCCCGCTGGTCGCCAGTCGGCTGTGTCTCCAATAGCTTCAACGCCTCCAGAATGCGTTCCGGATCCAGACCAGTCAACATAGCCCATCCTTCTTCCATGCCCTCGGGACGCTCGTGGGCATCGCGGATATTCAGCGCCCGGAAATTCAGGATCGAAGATTCTTCTGTAATCGTGCCGCTGTCCGAGAGGGTTGCTCGTGCCTTCATCATGAGGTGGACATAGGCGGATAGTGCGAGAGGCTTGATCAGGCGGATATTGTCGGAAAAACCTACTCCCTCAGCGTCAATCCGTTTCCGCGTCCGCGGATGCACGGAGACAATCACGGGCAGTCGATATTTCGAAGCCAGGCGTTCCAAGACTTTCACGAGATTCTGAAATTGCGCGGGCAGGTCGATGTTCTCTTCGCGATGCGCGCTCAATACGAAATAGCCATCTTCGGTTACGCCAAGCTTAGCCAAGATATCGGAGCGATCGATCTTCTGGCGATAGTGGGCTAGCACTTCGTACATGGGGCTGCCGGTCTTGATGACCCGGTCGGGCGCAATCCCCTCGCGCAACAGATATTCGCGGGAGATATCGCTGTATGGCATGTTGATGTCGCTGATATGATCGACAATCTTCCGATTGATCTCCTCCGGAACCCGTTCATCGAAGCAACGGTTTCCGGCTTCCATGTGGAAAATGGGGATCTTCCTTCGCTTGGCTGACAGCGCTGCCAGGCAGCTGTTCGTGTCGCCGAGAACCAGCACCGCGTCCGGTTGCACCTCGCCCAGCGCATCATCCGATTTTGAAATCACCAGGCTAATGGTCTCGGCCGCATTCTTCCCTGCCGCTTGTAGAAAATAATCCGGGGGCCTGATCTCCAGATCGTCAAAGAAAACCTGGTTCAGTTCATGGTCGTAGTTCTGACCGGTATGAATGAGTACGTGTTCCGTATGCCGGTCCAGCGCTGCGATCACCCGCGACAGCCGGATGATTTCCGGCCGGGTGCCAAGAATCGTTGCCACCTTCATGCGTTCTCCAGTGACAGAGACTGGCTCCGCTCCTCAAAATCGACAAGGAGATAGTAGGTATCCGGCCGATTCGGATCGAACATCTCACTCGACCAGAACAGAGTCACCATTTCGCTTGTGCCCACGTTTGTGATCGAGTGTGTGAAACCGGGCGGAATGTCGATCACTTTGTAAGCGTTTCCAGTCACGAAATACTCTTCGACCGGACCACCTTCAACCGCTCGCATCCGGACTACGCCTTCTCCCTCCACGACGAAGAACTTCTCAGTCTTGGTGTGGTGATAGTGGTTTCCTCGCGTCACCCCAGGCTTGGTCCTCGAAACGAAGATCTGTCCGAAGTGCTTCTCCTTGATGAATTCCGCCAGGCTGCCGCGCGCATCGGATTTGATATCCAGGTTGTAGGGTCGGGCCGCTGCCGGAACGTAGGAGAGATAGGTCGCATAGAGTGCGCGGTTGAACGAATCCGCAAAGTTGGGCGCAATCAGCGTGGCCCTCATTTCGTGGAACGCCTGGATTCTGCCTGCAAGATCGCTGAGTTGAATGCGGTAGCTTGGAATCTCCTTACCCGCGTCGCCACCAGCATGCCGCGCATTAATCTCTGCGAGAAACGACGCCACTACATCATCGACATAACTTAGTTCCACCTCGCGGGCGGGATCAGACATGGTAATGGGCAGATCGTTCGCGATGTTGTGGCAGAAGGTTGCCACGACGGAGTTGTAGTTGGGACGGCACCACTTTCCGAACAGGTTTTTCAGGCGGTAGATGCGAACGCAGGCTCCGGTCTCTCGGGCAAATTGTCGCAATGCTTTCTCTGCCCTCGCTTTGCTGGCCCCATAAGGATTGTCCAATTCAGCCTGGATCGAAGAACCGAAGACGATCTTGGGAGCTCGTCCGCCTCCCCGCAAGAGTTGGCATAATTGTTCGGTGAAGCCTGCGTTTCCTTTCTCGAACTCCATCGGATCCTTCGGTCGGTTGACGCCAGCCAGATGAAAGATAACATCGGCCGCAAGCAGACAGCTCCTGAGATCGTCAATCGAATCCTCCCGACCAACAATCGTTGTCTCGCATTCTTTGTCCTCGAGCAGGTGAGTCGCCAAGTTGCGCCCCAGGAACCCACGTCCGCCGGTAATCAGTATCTTCTTCACACCAGCACCGCCTTGCCGTTCATGGCGTCCTGCACACACTCTAGTTTCAGCAGCAGGTTCATCATTGCATCGACGTCCAATAACTCCGTGTTGTGAGAGTTGTAGTCCGCGGCTTCGGATACTTCTCTTTTCCCTTTGCTGAAAAAACTCGAGTAATTCAGATCCCGCGCATCGGCTGACACGCGGTAGTAATCGCCAAGATCCTCGGCTTGGGCCATCTCTTCGCGGTTAAGCAATGTTTCATACAGTTTCTCGCCGTGCCGCGTACCGATGATCCGAATTTCGTTCTTTGCTTCCAGAAGCCTAAGCATGGCTTCCGCCAGCGTGCAGATCGTCGCCGCCGGAGCCTTCTGCACAAAAATGTCTCCGGGCGTTCCATGCGTGAACGCATACAACACCAGATCAACTGCCCCTTCGATGGTCATCATGAAGCGTGTCATGTTGGGATCGGTCACGGTCAGGGGCTCTCCGGCAAGGATCTGATTCAGAAATAACGGAATCACCGATCCGCGGGACGCCATCACGTTTCCGTACCGCGTCCCACAGAATATGGTGGCGCCTTCTCCGTACATCCGCGCTTTGGCCACCATGCACTTCTCCATCAACGCCTTGGACATTCCCATCGCGTTCACGGGATATACCGCTTTGTCCGTGCTCAACACGATCACCTTGCTGACATCGGAGGCTACCGCTGCTTTCATCACATTCTCAGCGCCGAGCGTGTTTGTTTGTACCGCTTCAATGGGGAAGAACTCACACGAGGGGACCTGCTTCAGCGCCGCCGCGTGAAACACGAAGTCTACGCCGCGCATCGCATGTAAAACGCTGTCGTAGTTCCTAACATCGCCGAGGTAGAACTTGACCGCAGCGTTTTTGAGCCGGCCGCGCATATCGTCCTGCTTCTTCTCATCTCGGCTGAAAATCCGGATCTCGCCAAAGCCAACCTTGCCAGCCATGTCAACGACGGCATTGCCAAAGGTTCCCGTTCCGCCGGTGATCAAAAGACGTTTCCCAACAAATGTGTTTGCGTTCATTTCTGATTCTGCCTTCTTTCTGCCATACAACCTCGGGCCCGGCTCACTTCTCCGTCGTGATCGCAGTTAGTTTCACTGTTGCTGGTCCTGCCGCCCTCAGCATCAATTTGTTCTCTCCTGCTTTCAGCTGCGGCCCCTGATTAGCGGGAACGGTCCGAAGGAGAACGCCGTTAGGGTCGAAGACGCGAATCGAACCGTCGCCCCAATACTCAGCATAATTTCCCGTCGTCATCTCTCCCGGAATTGTGATTGTCGCGTTTCCTGTCGAGAGCTGAACTTGCTTCAACGCGCTGTCCCGCTCCGCTAGAGCTTCCACCAGGGTGACCCGACATCGCAGTCCACTGCTCGCCGGATAACGCATCCAACGTAGATTGAGCGCGACCACATTCCCATAGTTGAAGCTGTAGGTCGCCGCTTTGAACTGATAGTTTGAAGGAGCCGGTCGGAACTCAGCGAGCGTTCGGCTGGCGCCAGGCTCAGGTAGAAGAACGGTCTTTGTTCCCCTGAAAGTTAGGTCGACGTAGTAGTCGCGATAAGTCTTGTTGCCAGCTTCCAGTTGGAGATTCAGAACAGCACTATCAGTTGAAGCTTGCTCTGGCCCCTCGACTTCGAGTCGCACAGCCAGTGCGCGATGCTTTGTCAGGTCGAGCGCTTTGCCTGCGGCCCCGTCGCTCGCCCCGACCATGAACGCGCTGCCTTGCTCGCCAACCGCCTTGCTTAATTCGACCCGCTGAGCCAGGATGCCTGGCATCACATCCTTATTCCCGGGTGGCAGGACTTCAACCGGAGGTTGGCCCTTTAGCAACAGAATGTCTGCCGGGTCGCCAGGGTTCGCGAGTTCCGGCATCACTTGCACTCGAAACTTCAGCGGCTGATCTTCGAACTCGTTCTTCAGCATGATCTCACCCGGTATGGCCGCCCGTTGCGCGTCATAGCGGATTGGATGGAACTCTCCGCGCCGCGTCATGTGCCACTCGCCCTGCGCTAACTCTTCGCGCATTGCTTTCGGCACTGCGCCGCTTAACCGCAACTGCTCATACTCGCCGAGCAGTTCCAGCATCTCGCCACTGCGGCCATTGGCCTTGAGCGCACTCAAGTTCGTTTCAAGAGATACGGCCGAGTCCAGCGCCAGCATCCGTACCGCGTAATATTCCAACTCGTCGGGCGTCGTCGCCGGGTGATCCGGCGTGTCTTGCAGGAACCCCATCCAGCCCAGTTCGGCAGGCAAGAAATTGTCGTCGTAGAAGCGGCGGGAATCGGCGATCTTGTGATAGTCGAGATGCTGCTTCACCGCCACTGCAGAGTAATCGTCGCAGGTGCCCCGGGCGAAGATATGCCACGACCAATCCGTCACGCCTGAACCCTGCACAAGCAGATCGCGCTTCGACCGCCCCCAAATCTGGAACTGTTGCACGCCTGTCCAGTACCAGGCTGGCCCGTCTGCACCATTCGTTTCCCCGCCGTCGAAATAGATCATGTCAAAGCCGACGCGGTTGATCACTCCGGATATGCGATTTGAAATGGCACTGGCGAGCGGCGAGCGGAGATTCGCCAGGTACTCGCCATCCCGCTCGGCCAGGCGTCCGATCCTGGCGCCAGCGTTGTGCGCCCGGGCGCTCGTACCAGCAAACCCGCGCTGACACTGCAGAAACTTCGCACCGTCGGTCCGGCTGCAGTGAAGAATCTCACTGTCGACCACGACGTCAGATGGGTTCCCTTGCACCGGAGAGCCCAGGGCCGAGGTCGCTCGTAGTTCTGTCTGTTTTTCGTTCACATCCGTCCCAAGCGTGGTCTCACCATCCTTGAGCAACCCGGGATCCGGCTTCGGCGTGACCAACGGATCGTTTTTTCCCACGAGACTGGTCACCATGTGCATGCCGACTTTGAGTCCAGCCGCGTGGCATTTGTCGATCACTGATTTGAGGCCAGCCTCTCCATGGGGAAAGTTCTTGAGATTGATCGGATAGGAGCCGAGCGACGTGGACCAAGTGCCGGAATAGATGAGAATGTAACGAAAACCGCCCATCTTCGCGTAACGGATCGTCTCGTCTGCGTTGGCTTCGGTCAGATCCGTGAAGAGATAGCTGGTGCGCGCGTCGGTCGACAGCTTGGCCCAGGTACCGCCGATGGTCGGGGAGGGAAGCTGGAAATCACGCTCGACCTTCTGCACTACATCCAAGAACTCTGGTGTAGGTACGGCGATTAGCGCAACGCGTTGCCCTTGCATGGAGAATTCTGGATAAACAGAAGCCGATACGACTGTACTTGTGATCCTGGAATCCACCTCTTGGCTCAATCCCATCAGACATATAGAAAATTCCTCGTTCCACCGCACGCCGAGCAATCCGCCCGCATTTGCCGGAGAAGTGCTGAGCTGCATGAGCCTGATCTCCTCGACGCCGTTCCCTTGCACCTGCGTCAACTCGACCACGAGATAGTCTGCCGACGCAGTGATCCGGTAGTCCGCAGATACGCCTGAAGTCCCGAATGTGACATGAAACAGAGCGCCTTGCTTTTCAATCGCCGAGGCTGGGAAAATTTGGCCACTTTTCCTGACTGCGGAGAACGATAGCTTCTCCGGCCGCAGTTGCTCCTTTCCATTCTGTTTGTTAATCAGACTGTTTGCCGTGCCATCCGACCCAATCACGAGTCGCGCCACACTGGTATCGAACACGAAATTTTCAGCGCGCGCGGCGTTCACCGCCGCGAGAGCCAGCGCCAACGTCAGAATCAGCCTCATCCGGCAACCTTCGCCATGAAGTCGTCTCACAATCATCATGGAAGTTTTACGTCTCTCTTACTGGTCTTTTTGGGGAAGATAAGATTAGGCGGTTTGTCTCTCAAACACGGGAGCAAGCAGTTGCGTCTAATTTCGCCATTGTGATTCTCTAAAGCCGGGCTGGCTCGAGTAGTGCGGTTCTTAATATCGAATTCTTTGTCAACGGAAGCTCCCAAGTCTCCCGGACCGTACACGAGAATGGCGGGCGCTCGATGTAGACACCCGAACCGTAATACGAGCGCACATCCGGCCCATGCGGCTTATCGCGATTGAACGACTTCGGGCGATCTGGAACATCCTCTGAAATCAGCACCCGAGAGAAGTTCCGCAGATTCGTCAGAGCTCTCATAATTTCGTCATTAGAAAGATGTTGGAGCACTTGGCGAACCAGGCATAGGTCCGCCGTCGGCAGCATGTCGTTCGTGATATCGGCACAACGAAAGCTGGCGCGGGGATCGCGCACCGTGTTTTTGTGGTGTTCAATCAATTCCGGGACTATGTCGACGCCGGTATAACGTACACCGCTGGCTTCGACGATCTGTTTGCCAATCGCAAAGTCGCCGCACCCCAAATCGACGATACTTTGTATCCGATGATCACGGATGAACTTCACGATGAAAGCACAGTATTGTTGGGAGACCGGACCCCGCGACCCACTTCCGGAACAGAATGGCGCCCCGTTATCACCCCAGGCTTTCGCGCGGTAGATATTTTGAAATGTCTCGGCTACCGATAGCGTCCCATAAGTCCGATGAATTCTCGGTAAGATCCAGAGATGCAAGTACGCCGACTTCACTAAGTTGCGGACCAATTAGCATCCACCATTCCGGCGATCGCCGAGATTCAGCGCGGCCTCGAACGTCGCAAGATGCTGACGTACTGCCTGTTCCACCGAAAACCGCCGACCGTATTCCCGGGCGCTATCCAAATAAACTGCATAGGTTTGCTGGTCCATATCGACGCACTTCTGGAGCGCGGCAGTCCATCCGGCTCGGTCGCTCAATGAAATATCGAAACCTGCATGCAGCTCAGATAGCTTGGTCCATGGCGTCGCATCGCTGAGCACGACCGGTGTGCCGTTGACGAACGATTCGACGGCCGCGTGGCAGAAGTTTTCACCCCTTGTCGGTAGGACAAAGAAATGATGGTCGTGCAACACTTGCGGTACGGCGGAATGGTCGAGCGACCCGCGGTATTTAGCTTCGATGTTCGGAGGAAGTTGCGCCAACAGACTTTTGCACCTTCCCCAATAAGGCTCATCACTTTCCGCCACGTGACCAAAAAGGTTGAGTTGGATTTTCCCTCGAAGCTCCGGGAGGAGTTCAAGCAGGAAGTGCAGGTTCTTCATCCGGCTCATTCTCGCGATGAACGCGAACTTTACCGCCCCCGATTTCTTTTCCACGTGCGGCATAGTCGACGCAATCGCGTCACTTATTTCGTAGGCAACGTGGATGGAATCCGGGGTAAGCCGGCGCGCCGGCGCGGCGCGCAATAAATCCGGTTTCTCGCGCGGGGTAGAGACTTTCCACAGTAAATCATCGTATAGGCCCAGCTGTTTCGCCGCCTGGCGGTAAACCACCTTCTTTGTAGCGTGGATTTTCATCGCTTCTGGCGAGAATTCTCCCCGCGGCGCCAGCAGAATCGGGGTCCGCCCAAATGCTCCCAAACGGCGGAGCACGACTGCCACTCGCGTAAACGTGTCCTGAAACGAGTTCAGACTAATCACATGCGGCCGTGTTTCTCGAAATGCGCGGCGAAGAACCGCGGGGTTAATGGAAGAACAGTACAGGACTCGGGCATTCCCAACGCGATACCACTTGCCTGGCGTCAGTCCAGGATAGCCCTCGGTGTCCGAGGTATCCCTATCTCGCGTAACCACGTAAAAATCAAAGTGTGAGCTGAGATTGTTTACTATATTGGCCACAGAGCGGATAGGCCCACCGCCTTTGTATCCGGGAAGATAGATTGGAGCGCACACAAGCACGCGCTTACGTCCCCTCCCGCTCTCCGGTGCCAGAGTTTCCGTGATGGGTTCAATGAACGACATGAACGCTATTCTTCTGTACCGTGACCTGAATAAACTCGCCCAACATTCGCTCGCGGCTGTAATCCTGACGGATTTGATCGTGCAGTTGCGATGGAGCATGCTCGGGCAGTTCGCCTGTCAGGTATTGGCGAAGTAAGTCGGCGATGGCCTCGGTCGCGGCTGAGCGCGCTAACCAGGACGAGTCAAACTTGCGAATGAGTTCGGGAATCGCTCCCACCGGTGTTGCCAGCACCGGTCGCCCCGCTGACAGTGCTTCCAATGCAATCAAACCGAAACACTCCAAGGCTCTAGTCGGCAGTACGAAAGCGTCGCACGCCGCGTAAGCCAACGGAAGCAGCCGATCCTCCACTCGACCGAGAAAAGTCACGGAGTTGCTCACGTCGAGTGTCCTCGCCTGCTCTTCCAGCCTTCCCTGCAGCGGCCCGCTTCCTCCAATCACTAAGTGAAACTTGAGCCCTTCTTCCAACAGGCGGTGAGTTGCCTTGAGCAGCCGATCCAACCCCATTCGCGAGACCATGCGCCGGAGCGTAAACAAGATCGGAAGGTCCGTTAGCCATCCCAGCTGCAATTTCGCGCGCTCTCGATCCTGCACCGGAACAAAGCGCGAAGTGTCTACCCAGCCCGGTGTCAACTGCATCCTCTTCGCAGTCTCCTTCCCATGAATCTTGCCAATGCAGTCGATGGTGTACTGCGACAGCGCAGTCGTAACATCCGAGCGACGCAGACATTTCTTTTCGATATGGTTTATTACTGCAAGTCCAACTGGAGCGGTAATCCGACGGGCGAGGCCGCGGTTCCTCCACTCGATGGCCATCTCCATCCGGACCGGCGAATGTACGGTATAGCAGGAATGGACAGAATCACCGTAGAAATCGAGCGCGGCCAAGTACGGGAGCGGCACATGTCCGTGGATTGCATCCACTCGCGGCAAATGCAGGGCGAGTACGGCTGTCGCCGCCCTCTGATGGCCCGAACCGCGGGCCGGACTCCAAGGCGCACACTTTTCTGGAACGTACCGGAGGAGATGAATTCCGTCTTGCAGTTCGTGTTGGGGCAGAGACGGCGTCCCAGGTGCTAACACCCAGACGTCCTCTCCCCGACGCGACAGTTCGACAGCCTCGTCGAACGCCACTCTTGCCGAACCTGTAGGCCTATCGTAGAAATGGCCCATTGCCGCAATGAGGACCTTCATGCGGCGAGGACCTCCGGACCCGCTACTCGGCTCGAGCGTAAGGAAAACAAGCGCCCTCCGTAAACCACATACGCCATCAATAGGAAGATAAGGCAGCTGTGGACGCTCGCTGCAATCGATGCAGTTACGTCCCTCTCCATGTTGGTTAGAACCGGTAAGACTGCCAACAAAAAGAAGACTCCCTTTTCGGACAAAGAGGTGCCGAGCTTGTTCATGAATAACTGCGCTGTAATGCCGTAGAGGAACATGCCAATCACAACACCGAGCCAACCATAGAGCGAATAGAGATCGCCGATCGGCGTTATGGCGGACGAGCTCGTTATCGGGTGACCAAGCGCTACGCTGAGTCGCCTTCCTTTGTCCAGTTCAGGCTTGTCTTTCCACAAGAAGCGAGGTATAAGCGGGTACAAGGGCGCAAGATACACCTTCTCGTCCCCCTGAAGGAGGGACGTGTTGCCCATTGAAATCAAATCGCGAACAAAGGACAACAGCGACAGGCGCGCCGTAGAGGAGTCAACATTGGTGCTAACTGTTTTTTTGTCCGTTAAGCTGCCTCCGAAGGCATCGGAGAACGACTTGCTTACAGTCGCTTCCAGTCCATTCAGGGTGTTCGCCTGAGCACGATATCCTTTATTAAGGTTTTCGCGGTAGGAAGTTGCGAAAGGATACACAACCAGAATAAGAAACGGAATGAGTAACCAACTCATTCGAGGAATCCGGCCTCTCGTTAAGGCATAAATCACAATCACCAACAGAAACGGCTTCAACAAGTCGATCTTCATACCCGAAATAGCACCGAAGCCGAGCATGAGCCCGAGCGAAAGACAAAAGATCAACCTGATGATGACGGTACTCTTGTTTCTGCCCAGCACTTCAATCCCGGAAATCAGCAGGGCCCCACCGAGAAGTTGTGCGCCGCTGTCTAGCCATTGCGCATACGCGACCATAGATTCCAACTGCGTGTCGCGCATGTAAGCATAGATGCCCAATTGCCACTCAATTACCGATGCAATCCCGCCGACGGTTAACATGCACACCGCCGCCAAGACCGTCCTGGCCGGAGTGGTGGCGGCTTCCGGCGCAAAGCGCAATCGACCATCTCTCATGAAAGCCCAACTGCCTATCCAGAATGCAACGTAAGCGACGAGGACGATGGAAAGGGCGCGCACGTAGTCGTCATCCATCCGCTCATCCCCGTTTATGAAGCGCCAAGTGGGCACTCCTATGAACTCGACGAGGCCTATGATTGTTAAAATCGCTGGAATGCTGCACAACGATGTTCCCTGATGGCCGCGCTTGGCCAGATAGATTGTTGCCAGCACGACAAACCATAACGCCAGGACGGCGTACGTGATTGCATCAGTGGTTTGCCCGCTGACTAGAACGTGGATCGTCAGCAGGGAGTACGCGCCGACCAGACCTAGCAAAATAAATGGCGCCAGTCGCCACGTCATCGCCTCGTTTGCGTATTGAGTCTTTGCCTGCATCGAAGATGACTTTTTCAACTAAAACTCGGCGGGCCCTGCGGACTGAGTAGCCAAAGGCCTATCGTCCGGTCTAACGAACCGCGAGGTTCATTCGCATCGTGAGTCGATCGGACCTTTGGTCCAGCCGCCGTCGTAGGCGCAAAGCAGGCCGCTCGATAACCCAATACGATGCTTCGGCGGTAAGCAGAATGAGGAGCAGCGTCAGCCCAAGGTAGCGGGTATGGATCAGTGGTTGGCTTCCGTCAAAGATCTGTTGCCACAGATAGACGCTGTAAGAGATCACTCCCAAATGTCTTACGGGCCAAAGATTGAGCACTCGGCCAACCGGCGATTCCGGCCACTGAATGCAGTAGAAGAGTAGGATCGAGATGGACGCACCCAAAAGCGTGAACCCGATTGGCGCATCATAAGAGCCCCCGAAGCGTGCTGACAGCACAGGCGAGACCAACAGCACAAAAACTAACAGCCCCCCAAGAAATAGGGGATGGCAAAGGCGTCGGAGCTTTGCCACAAATAATGGATCCTGCGAGAGAACGGCCAATGCGCATCCAAAAAGCAGGGTATCTATTCGAGTGTGCAACATCATGCCGAGATGGCCACGCATGACTGGAGCAAACTCATATGTAACAACTCGAATGAATGGCGCCAGAAGAATGATACAGGTTGCGATGCGAAGCCCGCGGACTTTCCCAGTCCATAAGAGCAACAATGGCCAGCACAAGTAGAACTGTTCTTCTATGCAAAGTGACCACACATGCCCCAGGGTCCAGCCGGCGGCATAAGGATAGTAGTTCCACGTATAGGTGCAGGCGGCGACATAAGATCCCAAGGTTTGCTGCACGAGGCCCATGGACCAAAGTACTCCGATGAATGCCAGGTACACATAGAATGCTGGAAAGATCCGAAATGCGCGGCGTATATAAAAGTGCTTCAGTCTTATAGAGCCGGTTGTGTCTAATTCCTTGAGTAGAAGATTTGTGATCAGGTATCCGCTGATGACAAAGAATACGGTAACGCCAAGTACTCCGTAGTAGTGCCAATTCCGCCAAGCCGATCTCGATAATGTTCCCGTTAACGCCCAATGCGCGTGGCTGGCGATGACGAATATAATCGATATCGCCCGAAGGCCGTCCAGTGACGGAATGTTGCGAGTCGACGGCCGCAGTTTGGGCCGCACGACGACCACGATACGCGCCGTCTCGTCCTGGCTTGCTGGCTGCGTGCTTACTACATTTTGCCGCTCTGTTTCAGCTTGCGCGGGGGCGCTATGCTGTTGTTGCAGCATGGCATTCATTTTGTGGGTACGACAGAACGTCCTATGTAGTTGTTGGAATGAAGTTTCGCGAAGGGTTCTGGAGTGAGTTCGCCGCCTACCAGCAGCGTCCGGAGGCTAAGTCCAAGCTGGTTGTGTGCCAGCACCAGCATCAAGAGGAAGCTCGTCGTATACGCAATCGACGAAATGATCGCGGCTCCAATAAATCCATAACGCGGGACCAGCAAGTAAAGGCCGATCGCCGTCACGACCATACTGATGCCTTCGGCAATCGATGGCAGCCCCGGTCTGCCCAGCGCACTCGATCCGTTGTAGAGCACTTGATTGAGACCGATCATCACAGTGCCCGGCAAGAGAATTCGGCAGGCCAAAATTGAACCTTCGAATGCAGATCCGAAAACGAGACGAATCAGGAACGGCGCAAGCAAATAGAGCGCGCCGGAACAGAGCAACAACCATGTCAACGATGCACGGAAAGAGACCCCAATTGTCTTCTTGGCGTCGTCGCTATTTTGACTCGACCCTCGCGAAAACGTCACAATTCCGGCGGCTTGCGGAAATACTGTGACCGCAGTCGCGAGCGTCACAGCTACCGCATAAAAGCCCAACTGCCGGGGCGGAACGAACAAAGACAACGCCATCTGGTCAATCCGCTGGTTGAAGTAGTTTGTCAGGCTTGTGGCCTGTGTCCGACACCCAAAGTGGATAAGACGCGGGATTATCGAAGCATTCCATTCCAGCCGGGGCTTCAGAATTCTCGACATCATGACTGAACCCAGCGCCAGGGCCGCAACGTATCCAGCGAGGGTGAAAAATACGACTGCGCTGAGGGTTCCACGATGCGCGAAGTACAGCCCCGCCAGCCCGGCAGCGTAGGTCAATGGCGCGGTTACGCGGATGAGATTGAATCGCAGCAGGTCTTGCTCACCCTGAAACAGATTGCCAGTGTACACACCTAAAATTAGTGCCGGCGTGATCAGCACGAAGACGATTCCCAAATGCTGAACTGCCGGAGAATACTTTGCCAGCGCAAAAGGAATGACCGCCAAACCGACAATGATGGACAGAACGCTTTGGATCAAACCGATGGTCGCGGCCCCGGTCGTGATCTCAGAAATCGTGAAAGACCGGCGCCCCACATTGAAGGCGACTGCTTGGTTGATCCCAAGGGAGAGTAGGGTAGCAATTCCCGTAGGCCAGATAATGACGGCCGCATACTCGCCTCGCCCCACCGGTCCCAGCATCCTCGCCGACAAAATGCCGGTTAAGGTTCCCAGCCCAAGAATGAGACTCTGCCCCAGCACCGTCGAGGCATAAGTTTTTACGAATTCTTCACGCTTGCGCATGGCGGGAAGCTGATAGGGTATTACGGTCTCGGAGGTGGACATCGACTCCCTTTTAGAATTTCCAGTTAGGACTTTCAGAGGAACAGGTTGGTAATTCCAGCTGGATTTGTTTTCGTGAATCAGGAGACCACAAACGGCTCCTGCTACTCAGTGTGTTGCTATCGCGTAGATGGAAGCTGACGACGCTGAAGCCAGGATCGAGGATCCGTTGCTAAAGATTGCCTTGAGCTTGTCCGTTGGCACGTACACCACATCCCTGGCGTGCAGTTGCACATCGGCGCTTTGCCCGCGCACAAGCTTCTTATAAGACAGTGGAATATCAACTACTGCACCCTGATCATTCCGGCGCAAAAGGTGAATGGTGCCGGTGTTCGCCGCAATGGCCGTCCCATTCGCCAGCGAGATGGCCTGCAGCACGTTAAGCGTGCCTTCTTCCTGCATCACATACCCTCCGGGCCGATTCACCGCACCCAATACGTATACGATGCCGGCCTGCTTCACCAGCACGATGTCACCGGGATCTACCATTACGGCGTTGACTGCGTGCGGATCGGTTGCGCGAGAATAGTCCACAAGAATCGGCTCTGCATTGCCACTACCGTGGGTGATCTGCACTTGGTTGCCCGCGGTCAACGTGGCTCCGCCGGCAAACGCTAAAACATCCACCAGGCTTCGCGGAACCAATAAAGGGTATCTGCCGGGGCTGGCCACTTCTCCAATGATGGTCACTTGGGGGACGGTGTATTCCAACACTGTCAGGTTCACCTGAGGATCGTTCAGAATCTGATTCTTCAGAAGAGCATACTGGATCTGAACTCGAGCTTCAGACGTAGTCTCTCCAGCAACGTGTATCGTTCCCAGAATCGGTAAAGAAAGATCGCCGTGCTGGTCGATGCGAAAAGTTCCCACGAGGTCAGAATCGTCCAGAACAGACAAGCTCAACAGGAATCCTGGAGCCAGCGTCAATTTTGCAAAATCCTCCGGCACCACCATGAGTCCCGAACTGCGCAACGAGGCGACGTCAGACCTATCTTGGCTGTTGATCTTAGAAGGCGTTACGCTCATGGTCGAGGGACCGGCAATTGCCTGCATCGGGGATTGAGCAACACTTCGCGGTACAAACGAAGCCAGAAGCGCAACCAAAACCAGGCCCGCACAGGAAAATTCATGCTTCACGTATGGTCGTTTACTCATAGTAGGAGCCGTAGTACTCGTATCCGTAGCCGGCCGACCTGGTATCAATGCTATTCAGGACGAAGCCAATCACTGGCATTCGGTTGCGATCAATCAGATCAGCGGCGCGGGCCAGCATTGGCCTGGTGACGGCACCCGCCCGGGCGACCCAGATGACGACGTCCACCTTGCTGGAGATGGAAACCGCATCCGTCACCAATAGAGCCGGAGGACTATCAATCAGAACAATGTCATAGCGAGACTGCAGATGCTGCAACAACTCGTCGAAAGCGCTCGATCCCAGAATCTCCGAAGGCATGGGTGGATGCGGACCCGACGGCAGCACGTCCAGCGTAGAGACGTGGGTTCCTTTGATAATTGCCTCATCGCTAGTCAATGTGCCCGCCAGCACATTGCTGAGCCCGGCTTTATTGGAGACTTCCATCATCTGCTTCATACGCGGCCTGCGCATGTCGCACTCCACGATGATTACCTTCTTATTATGCTGCGCAAAAGCGACGGCGAGGTTGGTTGTGATTGTCGTCTTACCTTCCCCGGGGATGCAGCTTGTCACGAGAATGGTCTTGGGGCCCCCGCCGGTACGGGAAAGCATAATTGACGTGCGCAGCGCGCGGAATGCCTCGGATGCACCGGATTTGGGTTCTGTCAGCATCCAGACTGCGGCTGAATTGGTCGAGGGCACTTCTTCCCGCTTGACTTTGTCCTGCAGGAGGAGTGTCCCGTAGGTTCTGACCGGGTCCCCAAACCTCGGGATAAGACCGATCACGGGCTTTCGAGTGATTTCCTCCGCCTGCACGATGGTGGTCACTGTCCGGTCGAGATTGTCTGCGGTAAATGCGGCCGCGAAACCGACGAAGAGGCCGAACAGCGTTCCCAGCGCCAGGTTCATCAGGGGTTTCGGGCGAATTGGAACCGATTGTGATCTCGCCGGATCGACAACCGTGATATTCGTGGCTTTGATCCCCGCAGACACATTTGCTTCTTGCAGCTTGGTGTATAGATCCTCGTATAGTTTTTTGCGGGAGAAGGCTTCCTGGCTCAAGACTGCAAACTGAACCGCCTTCTCATTGAGCTTGCCGGCCGCCGTCTGCTGCTGGTCGAACTGTCTGCGAAGCGCGTCTTCGGTGTGCTGCGCCAATTGAAAGTCGACTTGCGCACGCTTGGTAATTGCGCCTAGTTCGTTGCGAATTTGCTCATCCAGCGCCTGTATCTGGGTTTGCATTTCCTTAAGATGGCGGTTATTCGCGCCGTAGCTCGTCGATGCCTCAGCAATGCTGATCTTCAGTTGGCCCTCTTGCAGCCGCAGCTGTTCCAGGAGCGAGAGTCCACCGCTCTGGGTGAGCACCATGGAATTGCTTTGCAATGCCAGAGGGTCCTTTCCAATTCCTAGGACCACATCGGCATTGCCTGTTTCCGCAAAGCGATAGATCGCTTCTTTCTCGATGCGATTCGCTTCCGCCACGGTCAACTCAGCGTTGAGTGCGTCAAGCTTCTGAATCACGACGCTATGGATCTCTCCCCCCTCCCCTCCCGAATTATCCCTAAGCCCTGCAGGTGTCGTCACATTCAAGCTAATGATCCCGGTTTCCTTTTCGAAGTCCGTGAGCTTCTTTTCTGAATCTTCCACATTGGCCTTCAAGTCTGACAACTGCTTGGTAAGCCAGTCCGAGGCCTCGGTACTGGCGTCATAGTGAGATTGAAGATATTGATTCTTATAACTTTCGATCAAGGCATTCGCAATCTGTTCTGCCAGCTTCGGATCGTGACTCTCGTAAGTGACCTGAATCAGGCGGGTCCCACGGATTGGCTCTACTTTCAAATGCGCCTGGAAAATCCTCAGCAACTGCGTCCGGGTCTGTGGCGCGTTCTCTAGCGACAATCCCTGCTCGGAACGGAGCTCGCGAGCCGCACTTCCCTTAACGGCAAACTCTGGCCGCGAGATTAGATTGAGTCTTTTAATCACTGCCAGGGCCAGCGAGTCGCCTTGGAGAATCGCGGTCTCAGTCTGAAGATCGGTGAGCAGGCTATCTGCGCCCGCACTCAATTGCTGAGATAGGGCGTCATCGAGTCCTAGATCCAAAGAACCGGAACCGCTCTTGTTCAACTCGATCGTCGCCGTCGACGCATAAGTTGGCCTCATTATGAAGGTCAAAATGCCGACCAACAATACACACATCACGATTGAACCAATAATCCAATAACGCCGCTGCATCAACACTCGGATGATGTGCTGCAAGCCATAAGAATTGTTTGAGCTATGATGAGGCGATGTCACCATGGAACTGGCCAGTGTCTCGCTTCTTGCATCGACTATTAACTGGTTACTCAATTGGTGTCCTTGAAAGCGAAGATGCGCCATGGCGCTGGGGAATATTTAATGAGGTGGTCACTGGCAACGCCCCACGGCGAGGCTGGTGATCTCCATGTTGCCGGTCACAGAATCCCTGAGTAACTTTTGCCGGGGACTGAGTTTGTTCTCTCCCGGCAGAACCTACGGTTCGCGCAATCGACCGCCCGATTATGGCGCAGTCGACAAAGCAGGTTCAGGTACAAGCGCTTTCATCCAGAAGTCGCTATAAGCAGCAATTGCCTCATCGGTGTTTGCGTAGGGCATGTCGTCGCTGGTCAGCACCTGTTGCAGGCCCTGGTGAGCCGCAATTGAAGCGGCCAAGCCCAGGGTGGCAACTCCGGGCTCGAGGTTACGGATCAACCCCTTGGATACACATCTCGCCAAATATTCGTGGACCGGGTCAAAGAGAGGCACGAGATGCTTGCGTAATATCCGTTCCGCACCGTTTTCCAGTTCAAATAAGCTTAGGTACAGCAGTCGAAGCATCTCGGGTTGATGCTGAACGGTTTCGACGAGCATCGCGACAATGCCTGGAATGGCGGTTCGAGGATTCTCGTCGCTTTCGAGCCGGCGCCGCAGTTCCTGGCTGATCCGCAAACGGCACAGGCGGGATTCGGTTGCGGCCCAGAAGAGATCTCTCTTTCGGGGAAAATGGCGGAAGATCGTAACTTCGCTAAGCCCTGCCAGTCGCGCGATCTCATACGTACTGCTGGCAGCGAAACCTTGCCGCGAGAATAGCTGCACGGCCGCTTCAACGATGCGGTTCGCGGTGCCATTCGTGGTTTGGACTTTTGAAACCCTCATGAGGCGCTGTCTTGATTTGGAGGGAGGTTCGACAGGGAAAAAAGAAGATAATCGGTGCTAAACAAGTTCGATGGCGTCGGCGTCCAGCTCAACAGCTACGCTTTGCTGAATGAGATCCACCGTGAGTACGACCCGCGGACTTTTGGCGTTTCGAATCAGCGTGCCTTCCAGCCCCTGCAGCGCTCCGCGGTTGATCCGCACCTTCCGGCCGATTACGAGACCACGATAAGGCTCAAATTTCTGCAAGTGCAAACCAGAGCGCAACGTCTCGATCTCGAAATCAGATAGCTGTGCAGGTTCGCTCTTGGGGCCGACAAACGATAAGACCCCGGGCACGTCCAGTACTCGAACGCGTTCGCTTCGCGGGATGTTCACGAACACGTAGCTGGGAAATAAAGGAAGCTCAACCTGGACCTTGCAACCGTTCTTCCAGCGATGAACGCTTCGGAACAGTGGGAGAAAACAATCCACACGCCGGTGTGCCAGATGCTCGCTAACCCGCTTCTCATGTCTTGGACTCGTATAGATAGCGTACCAGTGGGGAAGGCGCTCGGCAGCTTGACATGGAGGAGGTAACAAGCTCGCAGTCGTCGCTGAAGTGCTGGCGTTGATTACTTGAGACAAGGCTTCGCCCCCGTCGCTTAGATAGCGCTGGTTTTGATTTGAAATGTTTGTTGGTGCTCGCGGTCGATGCTGGAGACCGCTTACCTCAACCGCGAGTTGATACGGCTGCGGTGTAAGTAGGCGACTACACTCTTCGCCGCGATTTCTGGATGCATGGCGGGTGCCAATTCGGTATTTTCACCAACTGGCTTTGTCTCAGGTGTTTAGCCGTGCCAATCCGGGAATCGTCGATGAGCGGCGTCTCAAAACGAGAGCCGCTCAGGAAATAAAACTCGGCAATGTCTCAACCCGACCGATCGTCGACCGTGAAGCTCCCGCTTCAATCTTGCGCGAGGGCCGGTCAAGCTTTTCAGCTGGCGTGATGATGAGAGCCACAGGCGGAGCCGAGGTCAGAATAAAGTCCTGGCGTCGGCGAACGTATTTGCGGAACCAGAAAGTCCACTGCCTAAGCGTCTCAAAGCGAGAGAAATTTCCAGCGATTTAATCCGCCCGTCTCATTCATGATCAGCGAATGACGTTCGCTTGACGGAGACAAACCTGGTCTCGGCAGCAAATTAAATTTTGTTCGGGGCGAGACGCGAAAGAAGCGACAAGTCGTGTAAGTGTCGAACTCTTCGTGTTTTAACGAACGATGCCTGCGTCTGAATTGCAATCTAAGGTGCTAGTTCCTCGGCTACTAGTGTCGAGTGCCTGCTTCAAGTTAATCTCGGCGATTAAAGTGCTCTAATGCGGCGGGGCTCCGCGTGTGATCTCGGCCTACCCAGTTTTTTTGCAGCTGGTGAAGCGCGGCCGTTCGCGAAACTGAAGCTTGAGCACCGGGAGGAAATGGTGCGTAACCGTTATCAGCGGTCTTATATATGTATCGCTTTCGTATTGGCGTCGGCGCTTTCTGTGCTGGCCCAGTCCGATCGCATGGACATTCAGCGGCCGGACGACCTTCAGCGGAAGGTGAGCGACGACGGAGAGCCGCAGCTTGCCGCGATGCTCGCTCAGCCTCCGCCGGTCGCCGGTGTAAGCGGGGATTCTAACCTGCCCGATGCGCCGAGCGCCACAAAGCCGGATGCCTCCACGGCAGATCCATCGTCTCCGGCGGCTTCTCCGGCAATTAAAAGAGAATCTCACGGCGCGCCCGTAGCCGCGCAGGGTGGCCCCCTCTGGGTCGATCGTACGGTCGCGGACCGGTCCTACCTGGCACTCACCGGGGGGATGTTCGGCGCAAGTGTTGCCAATGCGGAATTGACCATATACTGCCTGGGCAGGCACCCATCCTGCAACGATGTCCCACCCTCCCTAAAGAGCAGGGCGGCGATCTACGGCATTGGAATTCCCGCCGACTTGGGGGTCGCTTATCTGACCTATTGCCTGAAGAGGAAACACAACCACATTTGGTATGTCCCCGCTGCGGCTGTAACCGGCGCCAACATATTTTTTGCCTATCACGCTTATCACTGGGGGCATGAGCGTTCCATACCGTAATACCTATCGCGAACTGGAGATGCTCTTGATCTGGTAGCGATCGCAGATCCGGTTCGCAGTGTCCCAAAGAGACTCAAACTCGCTCAGGCGCGGAACCACAAAACGCAACCTCAGCTCTCGCAGGATGTTTTCCAGCAGACTATCGAGTCGAGCCAGGGGAGACATGTTTCTTGTGGGGCCCCGGATTCAACGCGCGGCGATCACGTCGTAAGGCCGCATCATTTCATTGTCCTCGTGCTCGAGGATGTGGCAATGCCAGACGTAACGCCCAACAAAACCTTCAAATCGGACGATGATCCGCGTGACCATTCCGGGATCGGCCCGCACCGTATCTTTCCAACCCACCTCGTTCGGATCGGGCGGCACCGGCGCACCTGTGTACTTGAGCACGCCCTCGTTTTTGTAGAAGAAAGGTTCGAAGCGACGGCGGTCGAGGATCTGGAATCGAACCAGGTGCAGATGGATTGGATGCGAGTCATCCGTCAGATTAATCAAATTCCAAATTTCCACGGAGTTCAGGACAGGATCCTCTGTGACCGGCATATTCCAATGAGCGCGATTAAGCAGCATGGTGACTGGATTCTGGGCGCGGTCATCGATTTCTACGAGCGGTAGCATGCGTGTTTTTGTGGATTCGGATTCCAGAATCCTTGGCACGGAACGCAGCGTCGACGGCATTGAGGTTGTGTCTTTGACTTTGTCCCGCGAAACTCGAAATTGCATGACGGTGAAGGCATCGTTCTGGACGACAATCTGTTCACCTGCGTGATCGGCAAAATCCACGATCAAGTCTGCCCGCTCGCTCGGCGCGAGCAGCACGTGATCGAGCGCAACTGGTGAAGGCAGCAATCCCTGATCGGTGCCGATCTGATGAAAGATCTGTCCATTCGAAAGCGATAGGTGAATGAATCTGCCGTTGGCCGCGTTGAGAACCCGAAAACGATATCTGCGCGGCTCGACTTCGAGATACGGAAAGAGTTTCCCGTTGACCAGAATCGCGTCACCAAAGTATTCGGGGATCCATGGCGCTTTGGGATCCGGTGAGACCGGATAGTAAAGCTGGCTCTGTTCGTCGAACATGCGATCGTAGATCACCAGCGGAATCTCGTACCTGTCCTTCGGGAGATTCAGAGAATCCTCGACCGAGTCACGAATCAGGAACACGCCGAACAAGCCAGCGGCGACATTGAGCCGGTTGATTCCGAGAGCGTGATCGTGATACCAGAGCATGGCCGCATCCTGATTATTTGGATAGTAATAGATCGCGGATTTTCCCGGCACATACCAGTCCTCCGGATATCCATCGCTCTCGGGAGGAGCCTTCGCTCCGTGGAGATGAATTACCGTTCGGACTTCGGGTTTGTCAGCTTCCGCGCCGTGGATGTTGTGATCAATTGGCAGAAAGTGCGCTGGCGGCAACCCGTTGACCCATTCCACGAAAAGCCCTTGACCACTTCGCGTTTCCAGGGTCGGCCCCGGAGAGATCGAATCGAAGCCCCAGAGCCGCGTTGGCTTCATATCCCGATGCACTTGGCTTTCGATCTGCCGCATTGTGAAGCGATAGTAGGCAAGTCGGATGGCTGGGTCCGCCGGACTTGGGCGGTTCGCGGTAGGCATTACGAGGCTGGGTGTTGGAAGCCGATCCACAAATGGGGTAAGCAAGTTGGGATTGAGGAGTGGCCGCACGGGAGGAGTGTGTCGCGTGCGCATGGCTTGGGGAAACATCAGAGCCGCACTTATCATGCCGCTCTGCTGTAGAAACCTTCTTCGTGTGATGGACACTGCCGGCTTCTCCTCGCAAGAACTTGAATTGCCCTTGACAACCGGACAAATGGAACAGG
>DATHPO010000221.1:0-23139 GCA_035483835.1 Terriglobales bacterium | reverse complement strand
CCAATCTTTATCGCCCAGTTCGTGGTGATGAACGCTCTTGGCTACTTGCTTCCGGGCCTGCCCAAACCAACCTGGATGGGCACGGCCGAGATCGCTCGTTTGCAAAGCCGGCTGACCCTCGATGGTATAGGCATCATGCTTGTGGTTGCAGTGGGCTACGCATGCTTCGCTTACGTCTCGATTACCGAAGGCAGACGCTATTTCCGTGTCCATGCCGAGATGGCACTGGCCACCGAGATCCACCGCGTGCTCGTCCCCACCATCGATATGAAGAGCGATGGGTTCGAGTTTTACGGACGCTCGCTGCCGAGTGGCGAGGTAGGTGGCGACTTGGTCGATGTGTTTCAGAACGATCGGGGCTGGATCGCTTACATCGCCGATGTCTCCGGCCATGGTGTTGCTCCGGGCGTCGTCATGGGCATGGTCAAGAGCGCCGCGCGCATGCAACTCTCGTCCACTGAAGAGAGCGCTGCGCTGCTCGAGCACCTGAACTCGATCCTCATCCCCATCAAGAAACCCGAGATGTTCGTTACGTTCGCTTACCTGGCATGGAATGGGGAACGATTACAGTACTCCATGGCGGGACATCCCCCAATCTTGCACTACCATGCCGCGACCGGGGAAATCTCCGAATTGGCGTGCTCCAACCTGCCGGTGGGAATGTTTGGCGGGCAACAGTTCGTTAGCGGGTCGGTGCAGTGCGCTCCTGATGACTTGTTCCTGCTATTTACGGACGGAGTGCTCGAAGTCGCGAATGCCAAGGACGAGGAGTTTGGCCTGGCTCGCGTAAAGGAGGTCATGTCGGCGCACGCCGGCAATCCGCCCAGCGCAACCTTACAGGCGGTTCTGGATGCTACAAATCGTCATGGACATGCGACTGACGACCAGTCGTTGTTACTTGTTCAATGCCACCTTCGCACGGCCTGATACTGACAAGTAAGTTAGGTCAACGGCAGCGGACAGGAGTGTCCGCGCTACACGTTTATGGTTGGGAACTTTTTGGGTGTATTGGACATTAAAGGTATGTGAGGCGAGCCGGGAGGTTGCGCTTACGGCTATGACGAGTGACGAAGCCTTGATGTTGGAATTCCAGCGCGGGTCGCGTGAGGCGTTTGAGGAATTGTTTGCGCGGTACCGGGAACCGCTTTACGGGTTTTTCTGCCGGCGGTTAGAGAGCCGTGAGCGGGCCGAGGATCTGGCGCAGGAAACTTTTCTGGCGGTGATTCGCGCCAGCTCGCGTTATGAACCTCGCGCACTGGTGCGGACTTACCTTTATGGGATCGCGTTGAACTTGGTGGCGTCCGAGCGGCGCACGAGGGTCAGGAATGCAGTCCTGGTGGAGGGCGGTTCGGAGGTTGCTGCGAACCCTGACTCTGATGCTGCGCTGTGGGTTCGGCGGGCGCTGGAAAGGCTCGATGCCTCGGAGCGCGAAATCCTCATGCTGCGTGAATATGAACAGCTCAGCTATTCCGAAATTGCGCAGTTGCTGCGAATTCCAGTGAACACGGTCCGGTCCAGATTATTTCGGGCGCGTCTGGCGTTGAAAATCTGGCTGGAGCCGGAGAAAAGAACGCATGGCTCTGGAATGGCAATCGACGCATCGGCGCGGCGCAGGGAAGGCGAGGGTTTGAAATGAGCCAAAACCATCCTTTTGAGCAAGAAGAGTTGATGGCCTATCTGGATGGGGAGTTGTCGACGGATCGGGCGACTGCGGCTGTGGCGCATCTGGAGCGGTGCCCGGACTGCCAGCGGGTTGCGGCGGTTCTCCGAGAGGTTTCGCAGGACCTGATGGCTTGGGAAGTGGGCTCGTCGAGTCCACGGATCGAGGCAGGGATTTCTTCGGCGCTTGAGGAGCGGGGACGGGAATCGGCTGGGGCGAATGCAGGTAAAGAGATCCCAGTGGGCATCTCTCGTGTTCGCCGCTTCACGCCGTGGGCTTTGGGGTTTGCGGCTATCTGTTTAGTGGTGTTTGTGTGGAGCGTAAAGAGCGTCGGCCCGAACCCGGGCAAACCTTTTAACAGTGTGCCATCTTCGGTCGGAGAACCGATGGCGGAGAGAGCGCCCGTCAACGGACGAATTTACGATAGGCTTCAACAGTTTTCAAAATTGCAGCAAGCTCCTGAGGTGCAGGCACCTCCTATGGATTCGAACGGCCTTCCTCAGGGAACGGGCGTTCACGCGCAGAGGTCGATCTCTGTCGACGGCCGGCCCCCCACCAACAGCGCAAGCCCAGTTCGCGCTGAAATTTTGATGGCGGGAGACAGTGTAGTCCCGCCCCCCGGCGGGCCGATGATCGTCCGCACGGCTGGAGTGACCCTGACGACCAGGGATTTCGACCAGGCGCGAGCTGGTCTCGACGACATTCTGAGAAGGCACCGCGGATATGTTGGTGAGCTGAACGTTAATACTCCGGCCGGCGTGGGACGCACCCTTACCGCAACTTTGCGGGTGCCAGCTGATCAGCTCGACGCAACTTTGGCCGAGCTGAGAAAACTGGGGCGGGTCGAGGCCGAGTCACAGAGCGGACAGGAAGTCACGGCGCAGTACGTTGACCTTGAAGCGCGGCTCTTGAACGGCCGTAACACCGAGCGGCGGCTGATAGACGTGCTGCAGCAGCGAACTGGGAAGCTGGCCGATGTGCTTGCGGTCGAGACCGAGCTTAGCCGGGTGCGTGGTGAGATTGAGAGCATGGAGTCACAGGGAAAGAGTCTGGCAAAGCAGGTAGACTTTGCGACGCTGAACGCGACTGTTAATGAAGACTATAAGGCGCAACTCCAGGTTGTGCCGCCTTCTACTTCGACGCAATTTCGCAATGCGGCCGTGGACGGTTACCGGAGCATGGTTGACGGGATCGTCGGCGTGGCGGTCTTTCTTTTTTCCTACGGGCCTAGCCTTCTTTTGTGGTGCGCAGTCTTGTTCTTTCCTGTTCGTTTCTTTTGGAGGAAGTTTCGGCGGGTGAACCCTGAGTAGTCGCGTGCTGTCATCCCTTCGCACGGTCGAACGGCAGCGGACAGGAGTGTCCGCTCTACATGAACTATAATTGCGCGCACGGATGACTCTTGCTTCTGGCGCAAAACTTGGGCCTTACGAAATTCTGTCACCGCTGGGTGCGGGCGGGATGGGTGAGGTGTATCGGGCGCGAGACACTCGTCTCGATCGCACTGTGGCGATCAAGGTCCTTCCTTCGCATCTTTCTACTGATCCTGGATTGAAGCTTCGCTTTGAGCGTGAAGCCAAGGCGATTTCTGCTTTGCAACATCCGAACATCTGCACGCTCTATGACGTTGGGTCGCAGGATGGTGTGGACTTCCTGGTGATGGAATGCCTGGAAGGACAGACCTTGGCGGACCGGCTGGTGAAGGGTGCCCTACCCTTAGAACAGGTTTTGAAGATTGGCGCGGAGATTGCGGGGGCGCTCGAGAAGGCGCACCGGCAGGGGATTGTGCATCGTGATCTGAAGCCGGGGAACATCATGCTGACCAAGTCGGGCGCGAAGCTGATGGACTTCGGGTTGGCGAAACCGGAGTTGGCGGTGGCGACGGGGACGAAAGGTTTGTTGACGCCGTCCACCCCGACTATGAATCTGGCTTCGCTCACGTCAGCTGCATCACCGCTTACGCAGAAGGGTTCCATCGTTGGGACGTTTCAATACCTGGCTCCGGAGGTGTTGCAGGGATCGGAGGCCGATGCGCGGAGCGATCTCTTCAGCTTGGGTTGTGTGCTTTACGAGATAGTAACGGGGCGGCGGGCTTTTGAAGGGAAATCGCAGCTCGGTGTGCTGACCGCGATTTTGGAAAAGGAGCCGGAGCCGATCGTTACAACGCCTGCAGCGCCACCGATGCTGGATCGAGTGGTGCGCGCTTGTCTGGCGAAAGATCCAGCGGATCGTTATCAGGCTGCGCATGATGTGGCGATGGACCTGCGGTGGATGGCGGACTCCGCGGGCGGTGAAGAGGCGAAGCCAGCACGGGAGTTCAAGAAGTCCTGGGCGATTTTATTGGCCACGGCAGTCGTGGTGTTGGTTGGGCTTGCCGCTCTGGGTGGATTCTGGTGGGCGAAACACGGCGAAAGTGGAAAGGCCCTTCACGCCGAAATACCGCCGCCGGACAAGTTCTCGTTCGACGCCACCGGAGACAACGGGGGCATGCCGGTGCTGTCACCCCAGGGCGACAAGATTGCCTTTGTCGCTCATTCCGCGAACGCCCAATCCCTTTGGGTACGGTCGCTGGAAAGTGACACGGTGCAGCAACTCGAAGGCACGCAGGGCGCGATCCATCCCTTCTGGTCGCCGGATGGTCGGTACGTCGGATTCTTCGCTTACGGGAAGTTGAACAAGATCGCCGTGTCGGGAGGACCGGTCTCGGTTATAGCCGATGCTCCGAATCCGCGTGGTGGCACGTGGAGCGCGGATGACGTGATCGTGTTCAGTCCGGACTTCCGCGACGCGCTTTTGAAAGTGAGCGCACAGGGCGGCACGGCGGTCCCGGCCACCGTGCTGGACAAAGAAAAGCACACCACCCATCGTTGGCCATGGTTTCTTCCGGACGGGAAACATTTTATTTTTCTGGCGACCAGCCACACGGCAGGAAATCCTGAATATGACGGAATCTACTTTGGGTCGGTCGAAAGCACGCAGAGCCACATGGTGGTTCCGTCGGATTCGGGGGCGCAATACGCGTCAGGACATCTGCTTTATCATGCGAACCGGGCGCTGGTGGCGCAGGCATTCGACGTAACGGCGGGCAAGTTGTCGGGCTCGCCTGTGACTCTGATTAGCAATATCCGCTACGACTCAGGAGTGTGGCGCAGTATTTTCGCGGTATCGCAGAACGGGCTCATGGTGTACCAGACAGGGAGTGCCGCCGCGGCGGGAACACGCCTGGTATGGTTTGACCGCTCCGGGAAACAGATTAGTGACGCGGGTCCGCGCGAGAATGGATTGTTTGACGTGACTCTCTCGCCCGATGGCAAGCGGGTTGCGTTTGTCGCGGGAAATCCTGCTACGGACGTATGGGTGCTTGATCTGGAGCGCAAAACCAAAACCCGTATTACGTTCGAGGAAACAGTTCAGTATCCAGCATGGTCGCCCGACGGCAAGACACTGGCATTCGCAGTGACCCCGGGCCAAGGCGGAGGCCTGGTCGAAATTCGCAGTAGAGCCGCGGATGGCAGCGGAACGGAGAGGACTCTAGTCAGCACGCCGCGTTCGTACCATTATCCAGGATGGTCGCCGGACGGAAAGTACCTGACCTACATTCTTGGCATGGGCGAGAAAATGCTGTCGCTGTGGGCGGTGTCGGTTGCGGGAGATGCTCAGCCGGTTGCGGTGGTGCAGCCGCCCTCACAGAGGTCCAATATTTATGGGTATCGACTTTCGCCTGACGGCCGTCTGGTGGCGTACATCTCCGACGAGTCCGGACAAAACGAGCTCTACATCACGACCTTCCCGGAGGGCAAAGGGAAATGGAAGGTGTCGAGCGGCGGCGCGTCATATCCCAGGTGGAGCGGAAGTGGAAAGGAAGTGTTCTTCAACAATCTGAACGACGATTTTTTCAGCTGCCCGTTGACGTTCAAGGGTTCGGAAATTGACGTGGGCACACCCCAGCGTCTGTTCCATGCCAGCATGCCCGGAATCGGAGTGCCTTATGACGTTTCGGCGGACGGTCAACGCTTTATGGTGAACCTGGCGGAAGAGGAAGGCGCGGCGCCGCTGTTTCTCGTCGTGAACTGGCCTGCGGAGTTGAAAAAATAGCTCTTGCTGGTGGATTTAAGAAGGCATTCAGGCACTCACTTCGAACTCGTCAAATCGGCGCCACTTGTAGACTGCGATCGAGACGATCCAGCTCAATGCGAAAAGGCCCACGATGAAATATCCGAGTGTGCCGAAGTGATCGTTAAGACTGCTGATTCCATCCCAGAACTTTCCCTTCAGGTGAAATTGCCCGGCCAGTAGTCCGAGAGCCTCGATGCCTCCGACGACGAGCGCGACGACCACGGAGATGCAGGTAATCGTGATGTTGTAGTAAAGCTTGCGAATAGGCTTTACGAAGGCCCATCCGTACGCTCCCAACATGAGGATGTTGTCTGTGGTGTCAATCAGCGACATTCCTGCCGCAAAGAGGATGGGGAACACGAGGACTGACCAAAACGGCAGGCCCTTCGATGCTTCGGTGGCGGAAACGCCCAGTAGACCAATCTCGGTTGCAGTATCGAATCCCAAGCCAAACAAGACGCCCAGAGGATACATGTGCCAACTGCGCGAGATCATGCGGAACATCGGGCGAAACACTCGCGAGAGAAGTCCTCGACCGCTGAGGAGCAGGTCGAGATCTTCTTCAACATAGGGCTCGCCGCGACGGACTCGTACGAAGGTGCGGTAGATGGATCGCAGGACAATCAGATTGACGATTGCGATGGCAAACAGAAAAAACGCAGAGACCAACGTGCCGATGACTCCGGCAATGTTTCTGAAGGCGTCGAGGCGATGTTGAAGTGCCAGTGCCGCTCCAGCGATCGCGGCCGAGCCGAGCACGACGATAGTCGAATGCCCCAGTGAGAACATGAAGCCGACCGCAACTGGCCGCTTTCCATCCTGCATTAATTTGCGGGTTACGTTGTCGATGGCCGCTATGTGGTCGGCATCGACGGCATGGCGCAGGCCAAAGCTGTAAGCGAGAAGCGCCGTCCCCAACAGAACCGGGTAATGATGGAAGGCGATGCTGGCCCAGAGCCATGCCGCGATGTTGAACGCGAACAAGATGGCATAAATGGCGACGATCCTGGCACGAAGATTATCGGCAGCATCGTCGAACAAATGATTCAGTTTGGGCTGCAGTGTTGATCTCACGATAGAGAAACCATAAACGCTAGGGTGCGCCAGTGCGTCCGAACCTGTAAGTGAGGGTCGCGCTGGCATAGGATGGAATGCGAACTCCGACGACCTCCTGAATGTCGGAAGGATAGAAATTTTCCGTGGTCTGACCGGTGTAGCCGCTGGCGATGAGAAAATTCACGCCGGCAGTCAGGCGGCCATTCAGAAAAGGGCGGACGAGAGCGCCGCGAAATTCTTTCACGGGAGTGCCCGTACACTGGTTAATCAAGACGGGCAGGCAGCCTGTGCCTAGCGGCTTAGTGCCGACATATTCGAATTCCCCTCGGGCTTGCAAACCGAAGGGGAGCTTCTGAATGGTTCCCAGCAGATCGAAGATGGTGCGAGGGGCCTCGGGTGTGGGTTCTCCAGTGTTGAGGTCTCTAGCGTCGGCTTTGGAGAAGGTTGCCAACAAAGAGGATGAGCGAAAGTTCCGGCGCACCGTGAGCGTCATGAACCGAAGGCGGCTTGGCCCTTCATCAAATGGCAGACCAGTGTCCGGGTCGATTTTTGCGAGTTGTTGGCTGTTGGTGACGTGGCCCAGAGTGAGTCGGACATCCGTCTTATGGATGGTCTTGCTGGCGACGAGTTGATATGCGCGCGCCGTAGCCACGGGAGTGCCCGCGGTAGCTCCCGTGCCGATGCGCGGATCTTCGGTGAAGAAAGCTTGGCCGAAGCTGAAGGAAATGAGGGGAGCGTACCACGAATCGCTGGGAAGAAGGGAAATGGTGGCTTTCGGCGAATTCACGCCCACCCACTGTTGAAATGAATTCTGCGAGCGCAAGAGATCCTGGTTATCAAAACTAATTTCATCGCGGCGCCAGCCGAGATAATAGCGGAAATAACGGCTGAGCGGGCCCTCGACGGCAATGTAGGGTGCTACCGTTCCTATCGTGATGTTATTCGAGTCGACGGGAATGAACGGGCCGTAATAGCTAGGGTTGCTGGGATTGAAGAAGCCATACTGGTCGAGATCGTCGCGCCGCGGCGCTTCCCGGGCGTAGTCAAACCCTCCCAGCAACGAAACATATTCGGAAAGTTTGTTCAGGTAGTTTGCGCTGGCGCCGGCCACGGTGCGGAACTCGCTCTGGCGGATGAGGCCCTGTCCGAAATCCGAAAACAAGGAAAGATTGTAGGTGCGAAAGAAACCGGACAGCTGCAGTTGCTGGCTTCCAGTGAGTTGCCAGACGTCATTCAGAGCAACGAGTGCGGTGTGGGTCTGGTCTTTTTGGCGGGGATCGATCGTGTCTCCATAGTTGGCGACATGGGCATCGGCGGAATTCGTGGCGAGAATCGGAATTAGTCCTGGTACGTAAGAAAAACCGTAATACCCAATGCCAAACAAAGTGAGCCGGTGCTGGCCGACTTGGAACATTTGCTCGCCGTTGAATTTGTACTGTTGGCGATGCTCCAGCCGATCGAGGAATCCATTGCCATAAGAAGCGGAGAACGCCATCCACGATTGGGGGCTCGGGCTTATTCCCGCAACCACATCGAGGTCGCGGTAGTCCCCCGTGACCGTGATAAATGGATCGAGGCGGGAGCGCAGCCCGTAGGTCGCGGCGAGGTCGACGGAGTGATTTCCTTCGCGAACGTTGAATGCTCCTCCATCGATCTGAACGCTCTCCAGCACTTCGGGAATAAAGATGTTGGGGTCGGCATAGCCATTGCCGTGTGCGTTCGCAGACAGGTTGTTGGGCACGAGGTAGGTGCCAACAGCGATGTACTGGGCGATGGGTTCGCCGTGATCACCGGCGACTCCGGGCGCAAAGTATTGCGGCGCTTTGATGCCGCTGGATGCGGTTTCAATGGGATATCCTGGGATGGAAACCGGCGCACCGGGACGACCGGGGTTGGCGTCAAGCAAATCCTGCCGAACAAAAACCTTCTCTCCAGGGTCGGGAGAGAGCACGTCGGATTGGTTCACGTCGGCGGTGACTGTGACGGTCTCGATCCGCGAAGCGAGCTCGGTCATTTGAATGTCGATCCGGGGATTGCCATCGGGGTGGACCGTGATCGGGCAGGTGACCGGGTGGAATCCAGAAGCGTCGGCTTCGATAATGAATTCGCCGGCCGACGTGACCTTCAGCAGAAACTCTCCATCCGCCCCCGACGTCGTCTGGGACAGGACTTGTTTGTGCTCCATAAGTTGGATCGAGGCGTCTGGCAGAGCGTTTCCTTCGGGATCGATGACTCGGCCCTTCAGCACGATCTCCTGCGCAAGGCAGGGCGTGAGAAGCAGGACGAAAACGACGATCTTGATCCCATCCATATTACGTTTTCTGCTTTCGTGCTACCAGAGGAGATCGTGGAGTACCTATACAGGTTGTGCTCCTTTCAACTATTACGGTTTTCGATGAGGGTTTGGATTGCCTCAAGTTAACGGCGGTGGACAGGAGGGTCCGCCCCACACGTTACAATATCGGAGTGAGTGCAGTGACTACGTCTCCGGTTTCTAGTGGGGCTTCCGCGCAGAGCCGTCCTTATACCTTATGGCAGAGATTCTTGCTCTGGCTGATCACGTGGACGGGAGTTGTGGTGGTCCGTCTGATTGGCCCAACGCTGCGTTTTTCGGCCTCGTATGAAGATGGGGCGCCGCCGACTCTCGATACGCGTCCCATAGTTTATGCATTCTGGCATAGCTGCATCCTTCCCGCGATGTATCTCTGGCGGAATCTACAGATCAGGGTCATGAGCAGCGATAGTTTTGATGGGGAATGGATGGGCCGCATTATGCGGAAATTCGGTTTTGTGAAGGTGCGCGGATCGAAGAGCCGGGGAGCTGTGCGTGCTTTGCTGGGCATGCGCCGGGAACTCGAGCAAGGCTGGACGGTTGCATTTACTATCGACGGCCCGCGCGGTCCGCGATTCGTCGCCAAGCCGGGGCCTGTTCTGCTGGCACGTGCAACGGGCGTGCCCATGGCGGTGTTTCATATTGCGCTGGAGAAGGCCTGGATTTTGAATACGTGGGATCGGTCGATGATTCCGAAGCCGTTTTCACGGGCGCTGATGCGCGTGAGTCGCAAGATTCCGGTTCCTCCGGACGCGGATGATTCGGAGAAAGAACGATTTCAGGCGGAGCTACAAGCTTCGTTGGAGCGAGTTCGCGAATTTGCGGAAGCGAACGTGGGAAAGGTGGGAACGACGGAGTTTCCAGTGATAAAGAGTTAGATCGTGCTGGGTGTGTGAAAGGGCACGGCTTCAAGAGGTGCCGCCGAGACCCAAAGAAGACGAGCGAGGAGTCCGTCATCAACGGGCTGCGGCGATTTGCGATACGATTTGTCTCTGCAGAAATGAGGATTGATGGCTGCGATTATTCTGGACGGCAACAAGATCGCTGGCGAAATTCGGGCGGAAGTCGCGTCTGAAGCGAGGGCAATGACAGCAGCGGGCGTACGTCCAGGGCTGGCCGTGGTTCTGGTCGGCCACAACCCGGCGTCGGAGGTTTACGTCCGGGGAAAGGTGAAGAGTAGCGGCGAGGTTGGAATTTACAGCGAGCAGCACACGCCGCCTGAGACGGCTTCGACGGAGGAATTGCTTGAGTTGATCGCGGACCTGAACCGGCGCGAGGAGATCGATGGCATTTTGGTACAACTTCCGTTGCCGCCCCACGTCGATGCCAAGAAAGTTTTGCTGGCGGTCGATCCGGCGAAGGATGTGGATGGATTCCATCCCATGAATGTGGGATTCCTCTCAACGCAGCGGCCCGGGCTGGTGCCGTGTACGCCAGCGGGAATTATGGAAATTCTCAGGCGCAGCCGGATTCCGATAGCCGGACAGGAAGCGGTCGTGGTCGGCCGTAGCGATATCGTAGGCAAGCCGACAGCGATGCTGTTGATTAATGGCAACGCGACGGTCACGGTTTGCCATTCGAAGACGCGCGATCTTCCTGGGGTTTGCCTGCGAGCGGATATCTTAGTCGCCGCGATTGGCCGGGCGGGAATGGTTACGCGCGAATTCGTGAAGCCAGGCGCGACGGTGATCGACGTGGGCATGAATCAAGTGACGGACCGGGCGGAGTTCGAACGGCTCTTCGCGGGAAATGCGAAGCGGGAGGAAACGTTTCGGACAAGAGGATCGACACTGGTTGGCGACGTACATCCACATGTGGCCGAAGTTGCGGGAGCGCTTACCCCGGTGCCGGGCGGCGTTGGGCCATTGACCATCGCCATGTTGATGGCGAACACGGTGCGGGCCGCGAAGCTGCGGCGGGGCGGTTTCGTGGCGGAGCTTTCGCGGGCTTGAGGTATTTCACCACAGAGTCACAGAGACGCAGAGTAACGCAACGCTGTTTTTGCGTCTGCTTCCGCACTCTCCAAGACGACGGGTAGAGGATTTTCTGAAATGTTCTCTCTGTGACTCTGTGGTGAATTAGGTTTCAGATGAGGCTGGATTGCTGAAAGTCGGACTGACGGGCGGGATTGCTTCTGGCAAATCCTTAGTGGGCGAAATGTTTGTGGTGCTCGGCGCTCATCTGATTCAGGCCGATTCGATTGCCCATCAACTCATGCAGCCAGGCGAAGCTGTTTATCAGGAGGTACTGCGGCATTTCGGGGCGGGAATCCTCAATCCCGATAGTAGCGTCAATCGAGCGCGGCTGGCAGAAGCTGCGTTTGGCGCTTCGGGGCGAAACGAGCCTTCCCGCATTCAAGAGCTGAACCAGATTGTGCATCCAGTAGTGATTCAGAGGCAGGAAGAATGGATGTCGGAAGTTGGCCGGGGCGATCCGCGAGCGATCGCAATCGTGGAGGCGGCACTCATTTTGGAAGCGGGTTCGGCTAATAGTTTCGACCGTCTAGTGGTTGTAACCTGCCGTCCTGTACAGAGGATTCAGCGCTGGGCGGCCCGTGTGGGAGTGGACGAGGAAGTTGCCCGCCGGGAGGTGGAACGGCGCATGGCGGCTCAGTTTCCGGATGAAGAAAAGATCAAGGCAGCGGATTATGTGATCGACAACTCCGGGTCGTTGGACGAAACCCAGAAACGGGTGGAACAAGTTTATCGCGATTTGAAGCGCGAGGCGGAGAAAGAGGGCAAATCTTAAATCGCAGAGTTCGCAGAAAAGGTCCGCAGAGGCCGCTGAGGACTGTTCGAAGCTGCGCCAGGCGCTTGATCATCCGATAATTAATTACAATCTAGGTGTGAGTCCGTGGAAGGTTTCTGAACTATGAGGCTGCTTCGATCGGTTTTGCTTGCCGTGATTCTCGCCGGCGCGTTTTTCTATTTCACTACTTATCGTTCGGGACGGGGCCTACTGATCGACTGGGTGGGACATCCGGACAAGGTGGAAATCAGTGAGGCTTCTGGCAACGACGGGCTGGACGCAGAAGAACAGAACAATATCACGGTCTATCACAAAAACATTGGCTCGGTGGTGAACATAACGTCAAAGGCAGTCACGTTCGACTTTTTTTATGGGTTGGTGCCTGAGGAAGGGCAGGGATCGGGCTTCATCATTGACAAAGAGGGGCACATACTGACCAACTACCATGTGATTGCGGATGCGCGTCAGATTGAGGTGACGCTGCATAACCGCAAAAAATATGGGGCGACAATTGTGGGCGTCGACCGCGCGCATGATTTAGCAGTAGTTCAGATCAAAGCGCCCGGACTCACGCCGATGGTCCTCGGGGATTCGAGCAAATTGCAGGTCGGTCAGAAAGTATACGCAATCGGCAATCCGTTTGGGCTGTCGGGCACATTGACGCGCGGCATCGTGAGTTCGATCCGACAGGTGCAGGAGCCGGATGGCATGAAGATTGAAGACGCCATCCAGACGGATGCGTCGATCAATCCTGGGAACTCCGGCGGCCCGCTGCTCAACATGCACGGCGAAGTTATCGGCATTAACACGATGATCGCTTCGAACGTTGGCCAGAGTGCAGGCATTGGTTTCGCCATCCCGATCAATACCGCCAAAGCGGTCATCAACGATCTCCTCACCTTGGGTCGGGTGCGGCGTCCCGCGCTGGGCGTAACCACGATTCCGATTGATCCTCAAATAGCGGATCAGATGGGGCTGGCGGCGGATTACGGGTTACTGATTGTGCAAGTGGTGCCGGGAGGAGCCGCGGACAATGCGGGCCTTCGCGGCGGGAGCCAGCGCGCATTTCTAGGCAACACTCCGATCGCAGTGGGCGGGGACCTGATCGTGGCCCTCGATGGGGAACAAGTGGAGGACCAACAGCAACTCGCGCAGATCATGAACAACCACCGCGCTGGCGATACGGTCCGCATCACCATCTACCGTGGGAAGAAAAAGCTGCAGGTGAGTGTGGTGCTGGGTGAGGCGAGGCAGGAGGTGTAAAATGCTGCATTCAGCCAGTGCAAAACTTCAGCTGGCCTTCCCCTTCTAGGCGGCGGTCTGTTCAAAAAAATCTTCGATTTCATTTACTTCTTTGTCGCTTAGGTGGAATTCTCCCGCACGCATCACGCCATCGGCTTGTCGAGCATTTCTTGCCCCCACAATCGCTCCGGTTACGGCGGGATTTCGCAGCGTCCAGGCAATCGAGACTTCGCCCGGCGAACGGCCATGACGTTTTCCGATCTCGCGCAGTTGCTCGACCAGCGCAAGGTTACGTGACAGCTTCGGCTCTCTGAACTCAGGATCGGTACTGCGCCAATCATCCTTCGGAAGCCTGGCCGCACGCTCACGCGTCATCGCGCCGGTCAAAAGCCCCGAAGCCATGGGCGAATACACGATCACGCCGATGTCCTCGCGCTGGCAGTATGGAAGAATGTCTTCCTCAATCCCTCGATTTATCAGTGAATAGGGGGGCTGCAGAGAGGTGATGGGCTCGATGCTCTGCGCGCGGCGCATTTGCTTGACGTCGAAATTCGACACGCCGATCCAGCGTACCTTGCCCTGCCGCCGCAACGCGGCAAGAATGGACCACCCTTCTTCGAGGTCGGGAGACTCAGGATCTTCCGGCGGCCAGTGAATCTGGTACAGGTCTATGGTTTCCAGGCCGAGGCGCCGCAAGCTGTCTTCGACTTCGCGGCTAATCGAATCCGCGTGCAGGTTCTTCTGAACGTTTCCTTGTGCGTCCCAGCGCAAGCCGCATTTGGTAAAAACGTAGGGTTTCGCGCCCGGCCACTCTTTCAGCGCGCGGGCAACGACTTCTTCGGAATGCCCCAACCCGTAAACCGCGGCAGTGTCGATCCAGTTGACGCCCAATTCAAGCGAGCGGTGAATGGCGGCTATGGAATCATTGTCATTCTGCGTGCCCCAGGCGAACTGCCAGCCACCGCCGCCGAGGGCCCAGGCTCCGAAACCCACCGGGGTGATATTCAAATCGGACTTGCCAAGCTGCCGGGTTTCCATTTCAATCTCCTAGGTCGTGGTTCGCAGGATTCTTAGTCTACCGCAAATGGTTCCACCAGCATGAACGTCGATTCCGTTCGAGGCTATTGTCTTTCCTTTCCGCAGGCAAGAGAAAACTTGCAATGGGGTGAGACGGTCTGCTTCAAAGTTGCCGGCAAGATTTTTGCCACGTTGAGCTTAAACTCGGTTCCGCAGAGCCTGTGCTTTAAGTGCACGCCAGAGAAGTTCGCGGAATTGTGTGAGCGAGAAGGAATTCGTCCAGCACCGTACGTGGGCCGCTACAAATGGGTTTTGCTGGAGCGGTTGGATGTGCTGTTTGATGAGGAGTTGAAGGCCTTGATTCGTCAGTCGTATGAGATGGTGGCAGGGAAGGGCAAAGCGAAAGCGAAGGCGAAGGCCAAACGTCATAAAATGAAAACACAAAAGCCAGCAGGGAAAAGAGCGGGTGGACTACACAGCTGATCGCTGAAAATCGATCGCTAAGTGCTCCAACCAAATTTGACTCCCACTCGCTGGCTACGCTAGCCTCAGAAGTCCGCCCACAATTTTTTTCCATGCGATTCAAGCGCAAGCGATTAATCATGCTGCTGCTGGCCGTGCTGGTGGCCGTGGCCGCTCCTACGATGGCGTCGACGCAACCCGTCCATGCGCCGCATGCCATTGTGGTCAGCGTTCAAGAATTGAGTTCGCACACCGGGGTGGAAATCATGAAAGCCGGCGGGAACGCCATCGATGCCGCCGTGGCCACGGGTTTTGCCTTGGCCGTGGTCCATCCGCAGGCAGGAAACCTGGGCGGCGGCGGCTTCATGCTCATCCGTATGGCGGATGGACGGGTGCATTTCGTCGACTATCGCGAAAAGGCTCCGACGGCGGCCACGGCGAATATGTACCTTGACGCTCAAGGCAATGTGGTCGAGCACGCCAGCGTGGTTGGCTATAAATCGATCGGCGTGCCGGGTTCGGTTGCGGGCATGGTTTACGCAGAGAAAGAATTCGGCAAGCTGACCCTTGGTCAAGTCATAGCTCCGGCCGTCAAGCTGGCGCGAGATGGTTATCCGCTCGCCTGGCAGGACGCCCAGGATCTGCGCGACCAAGATTTGGCAAAGTTTCCCGAGTCGCGGCGTATCTTCCAGCGCAATGGAAATTACTACAAGCAGGGAGAAGTTTTTCGCCAACCCGAGCTGGCGCGTACGCTGGAACGGATTGCGAACAATCCGGATGACTTTTATCACGGTGCGATGGCGCGTGAACTGGCAGCATCGATCCAAAAAGGTGGGGGCCTGATCACCGCCGATGACCTCGCTCACTATGAAGTGAAAGAACGCGAGCCGATACGCGGGACCTATCGTGGCGATGAAATCATCAGCGCGCCGCCTCCGTCGTCCGGCGGGATTGCACTGGTGGAGATACTGAATATTCTGGAAGGCTACGACTTGGCCAAGGCTGGGGATCGGTCTGCGGCGTCGATCCATCTGACGGTTGAGGCCTTCCGGCGGGCGTTCTATGATCGAGCCGAGTTTTTAGGCGATCCGGATTTTTCCAAGATTCCTGTGGCGCAGCTCATCGATAAGAAGTATGGTGCGGCATGGCGAGAGTCGATTGATCCAACACGCGCCAGCATCAGCAAAGATCTGAAGCGGCCCGCGATCTTCAGCGAGCTTGAACAATACGCTGCAGGGCATCCGCAGCCTCTGGTCGTACGTGAACCTGAACACACCACGCACTATTCCGTAGTGGATTGGAGCGGAAACGCGGTTGCGGTGACAACGACATTGAATGACGAGTTCGGCTCGCGGGTTACCGCGGAGGGCTTAGGTTTTCTGCTGAATGATGAGATGGATGACTTCGCGGTGAAGCAAGGCGTTGCTAATCTCTACGGGCTGATTCAAGGGCCGGCTAACGCGATCGGACCGGGCAAGCGGCCGCTTTCTGCAATGACGCCGACCATCGTGCTGAAAGACGGAAAACTGTATCTGGTGCTGGGCTCGCCGGGCGGGGCGCGGATTATTACTACAGTGGCGAACATTTTGATGGGCGTTGTGGACTACGGTATGAACATTCAGGAGTCGGTGAACGCACCGCGCTTTCACAATCAATGGATGCCCGATGTGGTGAATGTTGAGCGATGGTTTTTTCCTGACGCAGTGAGGTTGCTTGATCAAATGGGGCATAAAGTCGAGACCGGCGAAACCGTGGCGGGCGACTGGATCCCCTATTGGAGCGACGGAGAATGTATCGCAATCGATCAGAAAACTGGCGAGCGTTTGGGAGCGAGCGACGTCAGGAATAATGGAAAGGCAGTAGGTTACTGATGCTGAAAGCAATATCGACGTTAGTCTATGTAAAGGAGCGGCTGCATCCCGGGCTGCTGGACGGGTTGGTCCGCGGCGGAGCACAGGCAGTTGAAATTTTTGCCGCGCGGCAACATCTGGATTATGCCAACCGCAAGCAGCACGTGCGAGAGATCGCGGACTGGTTTCGCACTAGTGGAGTCGTTCTGAACTCGGTTCATGCGCCGCTCTACGCGGACTATGAGTGGGGACGTGCCGGGGCGCCGCAAATGAATGTAGCTTCGACGGACCGGGCGAGCCGGATTGAAGCCATGGATGAAATTAAACGCGCGCTCGAAGTGGCGGAGCACATTCCCTTCCGCTTTCTGGTGCAGCACATCGGCACGACGGGCGAGTCATTCGACGACCGCAAATTCGAAGCTGCGATGACCTCGGTCGAGCACCTGCGTGCCTTCGCTAAGCCTCTCGGAGTGCGGGTTCTGCTGGAGAATATTCCCAACGAGTTGTCCACACCGGAGCGGTTGGTAGAGTTCATCCGCGCCGCCCACTTCGATGATGTGGGAGTGTGCTTTGACTTCGGTCATGCGCACATCATGAGCGCGGTGCCGGAGGCGTTCGAGACCGTCAAGAGTTACATCCACTCCACTCATGTTCACGACAACGCCAAAGCTGAGGACTCGCATCTTTGGCCGGGTAGCGGATCGATCGATTGGAATCAGGCCATGGAGCTGCTCCGGTCGGCGCCGCACACGCCGCCATTGTTGCTGGAGGTCGAAGGCGACGAGAAGATCAACCCGGTCGAAAAGATGCGCGAAACATTCGAAAAGCTGGAAATCGTGTAGCGCCGCCGTCCCGGCAAGATGCCGGCACTTACAAAAAAACCTATGTCATTCCCTGTAACTACGATCATCGATATCGGCAAGCACGAGGGCCAGAGCGTCACCATCCGCGGCTGGCTCTATAACCTGCGTGAGAGTGGAAAGCTGCTGTTTCCCCAGCTTCGTGATGGTTCCGGAGTTATTCAAGGCATCGTGCCCAAGAATGCAGTCCCGCCCGAGGTTTTTGAAGCAGTAAAGGGTCTGACGCAGGAATCGAGCGTGATTGTCGAAGGCAAAGTGCGCGCCGACAAGCGCGCCCCTGGCGGCTATGAGTTGGACATCTCGAATGTGCAAGTCATTCAACGCGTTGCTGAGAATGATCCGTATCCCATTTCGCTGAAAGAGCATGGCGTCGATTTTCTTATGGAGCACCGCCATTTGTGGGTGCGAACGCCAAGGCAGGCTGCGATTCTGCGAGTGCGCGCCGAGATCATCAAAGCTGCCCGCGATTTTTTCGATGAGCGGGGATTCACCTTGACCGATCCGCCGATCCTGACTCCGGCTGCGTGTGAAGGTACCACCACGCTCTTTCCTGTCGACTACTTCGATGAGCAGGCTTATCTCACGCAGTCGGGACAGCTTTACATCGAAGCTACTGCGATGGCGCTGGGCAAGGTGTATTCTTTCGGGCCTACGTTCCGCGCTGAGAAGAGCAAAACTCGTCGCCATTTGACCGAGTTCTGGATGGTCGAGCCAGAGGTAGCTTATGCGCAGCTCGAGGACATCATGCAGCTGGCCGAGGGGCTGCTCATCTTCTTGGTGAAGCGTTGCCTGGAACGCCGACGTCCCGATCTGCAGACCATTGGCCGCGATGTCTCGAAGTTGGAGAAAATCGAAGCTCCGTTTCCGCGGATCACATATGACGAAGCGGTAAAGATGTTGCAGGAAGCGCACGCCAAGGGCGCTCTCGAAAACAATTTCGAGTGGGGCGGAGATTTGGGTTCGCCCGACGAAACTTACATCTCGTCGCAGTTCGACCGGCCGGTGATGGTGCATCGCTATCCGGCAAAAGTAAAGGCGTTCTACATGGAGCCTGATCCGCAGCGGCCAGATCTGGCACTGTGCGTGGACGTGCTCGCGCCGGAAGGCTACGGAGAAATTATCGGCGGTTCGCAGCGTATGGCATCCTACGATCTGCTGCTCAAGCGCATTCACGAACATGGTCTGCCGGAAGAGGCATTCAAGTGGTATCTCGATCTGCGGAAATACGGAAGCGTGCCCCACGCGGGCTTTGGCATGGGGATCGAACGGGCGGTAGCATGGATCTGCGGGCTGGAGCATGTACGGGAGACGATTCCATTTGCGAGAATGCTGCACCGACTTTACCCGTAGCATTGAGTGATTTGGTAATTGAGTAATTCTGCAATTGAGTCATCGGAAATTGTTTAAACTGCTCAATCGCTCAGCCAACTTATGACGAATATCACTACATCATTTTCCAGCATCACTCCTCGCAAGATTCGTGTAATTGGGGTCCCGTTAGATCTCGGCCAGTCGCGCCGCGGCGTAGATATGGGACCTTCCGCCGTGCGGGTCGCTGGTCTCGAGGCCCGATTGGAAGCGCTTGGGCACGTGGTTGAAGACGCCGGCAACGTGTCCGTCGCAATCGCCGAACAAAAGAAGGAAGGCGACCCTAGCGCAAAATATTTGAAAGAGATTACCGCAACTTGCACCAAGCATGCCGAACTAGTGGTGAAGACGCTGGAGGCAGGCAAGGTTCCGATCACCCTCGGCGGGGATCATTCCATTGCTGCGGGAACCGTTGCCGGTGTCGCAGAATTTTATCGTCGTCAGAACCAGAAGATCGGCCTGATCTGGATTGACGCCCACACCGACGTCAACACCCCCGACAGTTCTCCAAGCGGAAACGTACATGGCATGCCCTTGGCCGCGATCATGGGACTAGGTCCTCCTGAATTGTCCAACATCTTCGACTTCTCTCCCAAGGTGACGCCGGAGAATTGTGTGCTGGTGGGAGTGCGGGACATCGACGCCATCGAAAAAGAGAACGTCCGCAAAACAGGAATCCATGTTTTCACCATGCGCGACATTGACGAGCGCGGGATGCGAACCGTGATGGAAGAGGCTCTGCGCGCCGCAGGACGGGGCACCGCAGGTTACCACGTTTCGCTCGACATGGACTGGGTCGATCCCGAGGACGCTCCCGGAGTAGGCACGCCGGTTCGTGGAGGCGCGACGTATCGCGAAGCTCACCTCGCGATGGAGATCATCGCCGACCACGGACGCATGCTGAGCTTTGAAATCGTGGAAGTAAATCCCGTAATCGACGAGCACAACCAAACCGCGGATCTCGCGGTGGAGTTGGCGCTGTCAGCCTTTGGAAAGAAGATTCTGTAAGCCACAATCTAGCCATGAAGAAAATTCGAGTCGGAATCCTGTTTGGCGGGCGCAGCGGGGAGCATGAGATCTCACTCCTCTCGGCCGCGTCGGTTTTCAGCGCCATCGACAAAAATAAATACGAAGTTGTGCCCATCGGCATCACCAAAGAGGGTCGATGGGTGACCGCGGCTGACGCGGAACGGTTGCTGCAAGGAAAATTTCAAGATCACAAGCATCTTCGTGCCGGCGATCCCGAGGCGACTCCCGGAGCTGCCGTTCTGGCCAAGGGCGAAGCGGTTGTGGTGCCTCCCGAGCCGCAAAAACATGGATCGCTAACGCCTTTTGAAACCGATGCGTCGTCTCGAGCGCTGACTCGCCGGGCGGCGGACCGCGCTATCGACGTCGACGTTATCTTCCCCGTGCTGCATGGCACTTTCGGCGAGGACGGAACCATCCAGGGGTTGCTCGAGTTAGCGGACTTGCCTTACGTGGGCGCGGGCGTGCTGGGTTCGGCTGCAGGCATGGACAAGGACATCATGAAGGCGCTGTTTCGAGCCGCTGGGCTGCCGATTGTGAAACACGTCACGCTTCTACGCAGCGAGTGGGAGACGAATGCGAAGAAAGTCGAGAAATTTGTCGGGAGCAAGTTGAGGTATCCGGTGTTTGTGAAACCGGCGAATTTGGGATCGTCGGTGGGAATTTCCAAGGCACATGATCGCAAGGAGCTTGGGCCGGCGATCGAAGAAGCAGCAAAGTTCGACCGCAAAATTGTCATCGAGCAGGGAGTGGGCGGACGCAAGCAAAAGGCCCGCGAAATTGAGTGCTCGGTGCTCGGCAATGACAATGCCGAAGCCTCGTTACCAGGAGAGATCGTCCCCAGCACAGAGTTCTACGATTACAACGCTAAGTATCTTGATGAAGGTTCGCAGCTGATCATTCCCGCCAAACTCAGCAAAGGCGAAACGAAGCAAGTTCAGCTCTTGGCCATCGCCGCGTTCAAAGCGGTGGATTGCTCCGGGCTGGCGCGGGTGGATTTTCTGATGGAGCCGAAGTCCCGGAAGATCTATTTGAACGAGATCAATACCATGCCTGGTTTCACGGCGATCAGTATGTATCCCAAGCTGTGGGCGGCTTCCGGCGTATCGTATTCCGACCTGATTGGGCGGTTGATTCAGTTGGGGCTGGACCGGCACGAAGAGAAGAAGAAGAATCAGTACGGCCGCTGACTTCCCCTAAAGCCTGCGGCCGTACGCGAGGAATGAAAGCGTCACAAAACAGCGCAAATTAAATAGAATGAGCATTCTTGCCTGCTGCAAATGAGTTCGATCGTCTGCGCGTAGTCCTGGTGGCTGCGCGCAATCCTCTCAACATTGGTGCGGCGGCGCGCGCCATGAGCAACTTTGGATTCCCCCATCTGCGAGTGGTGAACCCTTACGATGCGGGGTTCCGCGAGGCGCGTTCCGCGGTGGGGGCGTCGGCGCTGCTGGCTAGCGCGGAGGAATGCAAGAGTGTGGCCGAGGCCGTCGCGGATTGCACGCTTGTCGTCGGAACCACGGCGGTCCGTCACCGGGAATTGCAGCATCCGCTCCGGCGGTTGGAATATGGTGCGCGCCTCATCCGTAAGAAACTGGGATCGGGCCCGGTCGCGCTGCTGTTCGGCTCGGAGAAGTTCGGACTCTCGAATGCCGCGCTCAGTCACTGCCACTGGCTAATGCGCATCCCGACATGCGAAGAAAACATCTCGATGAACCTGGGGCAGGCGGTCGCGGTTTGCCTCTACGAACTAATTCGTGATGGCAAGGCTACGCGGCAAACGGAGAAAGTGAAGCGTGCTACGGCGGCCGAGTACGAGCGGATCACCACGACGCTACTCGAAGCCATGCGTGCCAGCGGCTATCTGGATCGGCGCCCCATTGCCGACGTCGAAGAAAGAATGCGCCGTCTGGTTCGGCGTCTCAACCTTCCCGCCCGTGACGCCGTAGTCTGGCTCGGCATTCTGCGACAGATCGTGTGGAAGCTGCGGTCCGAAAAGCCGCGGGCGGGCTGAAACGGCGCAGTCGTACAGTATTTTGTTTCCGTAGTGGTTCGGAGGGAACTGTGCGAAAGCTGATTTTTCTTTTCTTTGTGATTGTGGTCGCGCTATTGCCTCTGACTTCCTGCAACCGGAAGAACGAAATCACCCAAGCCGAACTTGTCCGCCGCACTCAGGAGCTGTTCGATTCCGTCGCGCCGGGTAATCAAGCACCCTGGCAAAAGTACATTGCCGACGATTGCATGTACTTTGACGAAAAGGGCCGGAACATGAACAAAGCGGCTCTGGTCGCCGACGTCACTCCTATGCCACCTGGATTTTCGGGCAGCATCAAAATAGAGAAAGCGCAAAGCCACATCGAGCGAAATGTGGCCGTCTTGAGCTATGACATGGACGAAAAGGAAACCATCTACGGCCAGGAACTGACGGCACGATACCATGCGACGGATACCTGGATGCGCCGCAATGGGCAATGGCAAATCATTGCGGGTCAGGTGCTGCGGTATTACGAAGATCCTGCGCCAGCGAAAGTGAACACGGCATGGTTCGCTCAGTATGTCGGAACCTACGAACTGGCTCCTGGCAACACTCTGACGATTTCGACTGACGGGATTCTCTTATACCGCCAGCGCGGTGATCGGCCGAAGGATCTCCTCATTCCGGAAGCCACCGACATATTCTTTCGCAAGGGAGTTGAAGGACGCATTCTTTTTCGCCACGTCGACGACGGAAGAGTGGATGCGCTCATCGACCGGCGAAACAACGAGGATGTGGTTTGGATAAAGATCAAATAGCGACGTACATAAATGTTCTGGGAAGAGGATAAGGAGGTACAGTTCATGATCTTCGGTGCGCACGTAATTGTGTACAGCAAAGACGCGGAGGCGGATCGCGCCTTCTTCCGAGACGTCCTTGGATTCAAGTCGGTAGATGCAGGCCAGGGATGGCTGATTTTTGCCTTGCCTCCGGCAGAGGCCGCGTTTCATCCCGACGAGAATCCCGGCGAGAATGATCGGCACGAACTGTATCTCATGTGTGACGATCTCAAGGCCGAGATGTCTGCATTGAAGAGGAAAGGCGTGGCGTGTTCCGACGTTCACAGGGAGCGATGGGGTTCGATCACCAGGATCAAGCTTCCCGGCGGTGGCCAAATCGGTCTTTATCAGCCGAAGCATCCCACGGCGGTGGCTTCAGGCTGATCGACTTAACATGAACTTGACGTAATCGATTCCGAGCGTGTACTATCGCAAACAAGTTTGCTCTTCGGAGCAGACCTTGGATTTCATGAAGAGTGGCTGAGGGACGAGCCCTGAGAAGCCACGACAACCGGATCGGGAGTCATCTCCCGGTCGTCTGGTGTCAACTCTCACCCGGAAACGGGGGACATGAGATTCGGGGTGCCGCGTTTT
>DATHPO010000220.1:0-28736 GCA_035483835.1 Terriglobales bacterium | reverse complement strand
TGCAGAATCGATTGTTGAACGGGCAACTCCAACTGGGCCTTCTCCGACTCCAACTCCAACCGTTGCTTTGCCCCCTCCTTCTCCGCCGCGGAGGGAGATCAAGCAGCCAGTTCCTCAGGTTTCAATCCCTGAGCCGATCCCTGTTTCAGGAGCAGCTCCCTCTTCGAATAGGAAGAAGGCCGCACAAATTGGTGCTTTGGTTTTGTGCGCGGTGGGACTGATTTGGGGACTAATACGGATAGCTACGTTGCTTCGCACGCATGAGACTGCATCCACTCCGACTGTTGCGAAACCGGCCGCGAAGCCAGAGCCAAATCCGCTTGAAGTTCAGCAGCGCGACGCTTTGAATGCCGCGGATAAGCTGGTTGCTTCGAATGACCTCGAAGGCGCGCTGAAAATCCTTGCGCCGGCAGCGGATTTGAATGGCCCGTTCACTGCCGAGATCAAGAAAAAGCAAGCTGGCATCGAAGAGTCAATGCAAAATCAAAACCTGCGTGACCTCCGGCGAAGGGAAGAGCTCCTGTGGCAGCAGGCAAACGACGATGTCACAAGCGGACGCTTTGCTGACGCGCAGAAAAAGCTGCATCAGATCCTTGCGCTAGGCGACGGAGGATTGCGCAAGAACGATGCGCAGCAAGCCCTTGCGCACACCATTCCTGATCGCCAGGCAGAGGAAAAGCTATTTTCGCAGGCGCGCCAAGCCGCTCAAAAGGGCGATATAAACAGTCTCCAAAGCGCCTCTGATATTCTTAGCCGCCTCGCTTCACGGGAGGGGCCGCGGAAGCCCGAAGCGGAGAAAATGCTACAGGACGTCCGAGCAAAACTGTCCAGCAGTTACATCAGCAGTGCTCGTCAGGATTTGCAGCGCGGAGATTTCCATTCAGCCCGTCAAAAGGCTGGTCAGATCCAGCAGAGTGGCGGCGATGCTGGCGCGCTTCCCACGGAGATCGATCAAGCCGAACAGAGCCGCCTCACCCAATTGGAGAGCCAGTTCAATCAGCTTAAGCAGAGCGACGATGATGCCGCCACCCAGCAACTCAGCAACCTGCAACGAGGGTTCCAGGCGCTCGTCGATAGTGCGGGGCCACGATCGGAAGAGGCCAAAGGCTATGTTAATAATCTGCCAGAGGCGATACGCGAAGTGCATGAACGCGCAGCGAACAAACGCGCCGAAACTGCCTATGGGCAAATTGTCGCCCGATATCAGCAGGCCGCAAGCACGAACGATAAGATTGGGCTGGAAGCGGCTCGCAATGGCTTCCAGTCCATCGCAAAAGCCGGCGGCCCGCACGCAAGCGACGCCCAGCGGTTTGTGGACGAAATTGGCGCAAAGCTTGCGGCCCTGAACCAGCCTCCTCCCGCGGTAACGCCTGTCCCACCTCCACCAGCTTCAGGGACTGTTGACAATGATGCCGTGCTCGCCCTCGTTAAGCGGTACGCACAGGCTTTTGAGCAAAGAAATGCGGACGGCCTGCAGCAGATTTGGCCCACTATGGGCAATCTGTACACACGTTACAAAACCTCGTTTGGGAAGGCCAGCTCCATTCGCATGCAGGTCCAAACGGAGAGTGTGAAAATCGGCGCGGACGGCAACACCGCTACTGTGACGGCTGAGGTTACGCAGGAATACACTCCACAAGGGGAGAAGCCAAAAAGCGTCAAGGGCCGCACGACCTTTCAATTCGCAAAGTCGAATGGCTCCTGGGTGATTACGAACGTTCAGTAGGTTGGAACGCCCAAACCTCCCTTCTCAACTGCTTGACCAAAATAGACCTCGTGGATAAACTCGGTCCAACTCACGACCGGGTGATATGAATCGGCTACGCCAATCACTATCCTCTGGCCAGTAAGTCTAACCCTGACAAGACCATTGCTGGAGCGCTGTCTGAGAAATCGACTGCATATAAGTAAGCGGGGCTTGTCAGGCCTGCTAAAAACGGGCCGTTTGAATCGCGTGGACTCGGTGGGGCCTCTTCTTGTGGCAAATTTGTTGTGTTGAAAGTACAGGAAGCGTTTGCTGCACAACCCAACGAGGAAACCCCGCTCGACACCTGCAGAACTGGTATGGAAATGCACGGGCAGTATCCAACAAGGGGGAGATGTCATATGAAGAACTGGATGATAGTCGGTCTTGCGGCCCTATCTTTTCTCGCCGCCGGGAACACCTCGGCCCAGACGTGCCCGTTGAACGGCACGTTGAGTAACAAGCTGGTCTGCCAAATCCCGCAGGTGTATGGCCCCTTTGGATTCGGCACAACGACGGACCCAACCCAGTCGGTGTTGTACACTGGAGACCATCACAACGCTCATTTTTCGAGCGATTTCCTCGCTACCTTCGCGCCCATCAATGAAGCCGTCGGCATCCAGGCGTCACAGTTGCCAATAGCTTCGCCCTCCTCCGGTATCACTTTCGTTTATGACCCATCGCTGAAGACGTTTGCGCCTTCAACCGATGAGAGTCTCGGGCCAATCGTCGGCAATCGCGCGACCACAATCGGGAGGCGCAAACTCTTCCTGGGCTTCAGCTACCAATACTTTAATTTCGGCTCGATTGACGGACAAAATCTGAGCAACATTCCGACCGTCCTCCAGCATCAACCGTTTCCTGTGCCTAATCCGCAGCACATCCCGTCGTGCGATAACCAAACGGGGCTAACCACCGCGAATGGTTATGCAGGGGACCCATGCTTCGTGCGCGACTTCATACAAACGTCAAACAACCTTGATCTCACGATTCATCAATACACGATTTACGCGACCTACGGGATCACCAACCGGCTCGAGTTTTCGGCAGCCATCCCGATTCTGAATGTTCAAATGGCTGTCAGTTCGCACGCCACGATTGTTCCGAATACTGTTACGCCTGCAGCCGTTGGCGCCCCCGGCAATGTCTGGCATTCCTTCAATCCAACCAATCCGGCGCTCACTTCCCAGTGTGCCTCACAGGTTCCATGTCTCAGTGCCACGTTTTCTGATTCGAGCACTGCCACTGGAATCGGCGACGTCGTTCTCCGCGGAAAATACACCGTATACAACGGAGAGCGGTTCGCCGTGGCAGGTGGCGTCGACGTGCGTCTCCCCACCGGTGATGAATTGAACTTTCTCGGTTCTGGTGCCACGGGCGTGAAGCCCTTCGGAGTTGTTTCGTACAGGGCCCGCATCTCTCCGCACGCCGAGGTGGGCTATGAATGGAACGGTGATTCCACCCTCGCCGGAACGAACATCGTACCCGCGCCTGCCGGCACAACTCCCACCAACACAGGTAAGCTCCCCAATCGGTTCGTCTACATCGTCGGTGCCGACGTTCGCGTCGTGAAACGGCTCACGGCCGCGTTTGATATTTACGGTCAGCGTTTGTTTAACAGCCCGCAACTCGTCCCTCAAACATATACGGGTCTGGGGAACTGTGCCGGCCCCACCGATCCGACGGGCGCTACCTGCGGGACCTATACTCCTGGGACGACTCATCCGGACATCGCGCAGAGAACTACGGATTACAATATAACCGAGGCATCGCTTGGCCTGAAGTACCGCCTGATCGGCCGCTTGGTGGTGACTGGAAATGTCCTTCTTAAATTGGATGAAGGCGGACTTCGAAGCAACGCCGTACCTCTCGTAGGTATTTCGTATAATTTCTAGCGTTTCAGCAGCCTGAGAGAAGAGCTGTTGGCTTCAAAACCGCAACGGATGAAAATGTCAGCTCTTCGAGATGGCCGACACGCGACGATTTGCGTTTTCTCTGGTGTCCGGAGTCGCGCGAAGGCCGGTAATTTCTTCTATGCGGATGAAGAAAAACACAGAGATCGGGGGTTTGGGTTTCCGGCGAACTTGGGATGCCGTGTATCCGGTAACGGTGCTAATCGTCCAAGTGGATTGCTTCTGAACCTGCGGGCAGCCCGGCGAGGAAAATGAAAGTTCTGCTTAGACTGATGCGTAGAGCCGTTGGGCTAGTTCTCATTTTCTCCAGCGTCCTGATCGCGGGCGCACAACAGCCAGGAGATGAATCTGCCCGTATCGATCGCCTTGTCGGCCTCGCCAAGTTGTGGGCGGCGGTAAAGTTCTTCCATCCTTACCTGGCCTACCGCGACAACATCGATTGGGACGCTGCGCTCATCAAAGCAATTCCCAAAGTGGATACTGCTCGCACTCCGACGGAGTACTCCGCTGCAATCGAAAGCATGCTGAACGAACTCGGTGACCCGGCAACACATGTTCTCACTGCTCCGTCATCGGCAACGTTGATGAACTCTTCGTCATCGACGGAACGGCAGCCCACTTTCCGTAGGAATCCAGACGGCGTCTTGGTGGTAGCGATGACGAACTACTCAGACTTCCAGGATTTTTACGGAACCAGGGGGAAGTTAGAAGCCCTGAAAAAAGAACTTCCCGCTGCCACTGCCGTTGTCTTTGACCTCCGTCCAGATCGGACACCTTCCGAAGCAGAGCAAGGGATGGCCTCGTACGGCATCTCGGAAAGTGGAATTGCCGGCGTGATGTCCACCGTATCTCTCGACATGCCAGGCGAGCGGCGGCGGATGCATATTGGATACGCTCCGCAGGACGGCACCACCAGCGGGGACTACAGCTCGGGTTTCTACCTTCAAGGCCGCCAACCGATCAAACCGGAATCCGGCGCAAAAGACATCCCGGTGGTTTTTCTCATAGGTCCTCATGCTGACTTGCCCGATATAGCGCTCGGTCTTCAAGCTTCGGGCAGGGGCGCGGTTGTGGTAGAAGGGACCTTCAACGAGGAAGTTGCTGTTAGCACCCAGACTGTGGACCTTCCGGACGCTGTCCGTGCCCAGATTAGGTTGGGTGAACTCGTCTACGGGGATGGCACGAACGGTTTCGGGCCCAATCTAACAGTGCCTGCTTCTGGTGTGAAAGGTGAGCAGAATCCAGCGTTTCAAGCGGCCATCCAGCTCGCAAGAACAGGCAAGTTCTCGCCGCCATCCCGCGCAAGGCTACCCGAGCGGGCGGCTGCACCGCGAGATAACGCCTACAGTGATATGCAATATCCGCCAACGGAATACCGGGTGCTTGCGGCTTTCCGCGTATGGGGGGTCATCAATTATTTCTTTCCCTATAGGGAGCTTATGGGGGAGGACTGGAATGAGACGCTGCGCCAATTCATACCGCGAATGGAGGGAGCCAAGGACGCTCTCGATTACAACCTCGCGCTCGCTGAAATGATAACGCATATCCACGACAGCCATGGCGGCGCCACGAGCCAAGTGCTCCAGAAATATTTTGGAATTGCCAGCGCGCCGGTGCGTGTCCGGATGATAGGAGGTTTGCCGGCGATCACCAGCTTCACCAACGCCGAAGCAGCGAAAGATGCTGGATTTGAAATTGGCGACGTGATCCTTAAGGTGGACGGCGAAGAAGCCAGCCAGCGAATTGCGGAGCGGCTGAAGTATACGGCACATTCCACGCCGCAGTCGGGGATGTTCTATGCCACGGAAAGAGGTCTCGTCCGGGGCTCCAAGGATTCAACCGCAACTTTCACAATCCGCGATCTTCACGACCAGGTGCGAGAACTGAAAGTCGCACGCAAGGTGGAATACATGCCGAAGACCCAGGGCGACCGGGCCGGAGATGTCTTGCGGGTGTTGCCGGGCAATATCGGTTATGCCGACCTCGATCGCCTGACCGTGGCACAAGTGGACGAAATGTTCGAGAAGTTTAAGGACTGTCCCGCCATCATCTTCGATGATCGTGGTTACCCCCAAGGAACTGCTTGGCAGATCGCGCCGCGTCTGACGGAGAAAACCGATGTGGTGGCGGCCATGTTTAAGCGTCGCGATCCAATGTCCCCGGATTTTCCAAACGGCGAGTTGTTCAGTTCTCAAGAGGTTACAACATTTTTGCAACGGCTACCGCGTACCGACAAGTGGCGTTACCACGGCAGGACGGTGTTGCTGATTGACGAGCGCACCGTCAGCCAATCCGAGCACACCGGCTTGTTTTTCGAAGCGGCAAACGGCACGAAGTTCATAGGAAGCCCGACAGAAGGCGCCAATGGTGATGTGACTAATCTCTCCGTTCCCGGAGGGATCTACGTGCGCTTCAGCGGCCAAGGAGTTTGGCATGCGGACGGGCGGCAACTCCAGCGCCTGGGCCTTCAACCGGATGTTGAGGTGCGCCCGACACTCGCAGGAATCCGCGCGGGTAAGGACGAAGTATTAGACAAGGCTGTCCAATACTTGCAACACACTCCCCAAAAGTAATATGTGCGACGAAGAGTGTGAGCCGAGTCTCCGCCTGCCCTATCTCGACGGAGTTCAAGTGCCGGATAATCGCGTTACCGGAGATGTGCAGTAATACTTCACTTGATGTACGGCTGCGACGTTAATCGGGACTTAGGCAAAAACAAGCGCTAAAGTCCATAGCGGGCCAAAGCCGTTGCACCTGTAAACCTGTTAACCGCCGGCCAGAATTTGCGGGGCATTCATACCCTACACACGGCTGTCCCTCTTTGATTCTGGAAGTGTGCGTTGTTGAACAGACGCAGCATTGTGGATCGAATTAGCATCTTGGCGTTTTCAAAATCATACCGGCGCATGAGTTCGAACGGGATGGACCGCCGGAGGTTTGTCGGAGAATTGGCGATGATATTCCTGGCTGCGAATGCAGCAGGAGGTATGAGCCGACCATTTCATCCGGAGGAGGTTCGAGATGAACTGGGATCAAATCGAAGGCAAATGGAAGCAATCGATGGGCAAGATAAAAGCGAAATGGGGAAAACTGACTGACGACGACTTGACTGTGATCAATGGCAAGAAGGAGCAGCTTGTCGGCAAGATTCAGGAACGTTATGGAATTGCGAAGGATGCCGCGGAGAAGGAGGTCGATGAGTTTACGCGGGCCTACACTTCAGACGACTCGGCAAAAGCAGCTAAGTCTTCCTGAATGAACACGCAACATTCAGAACGAGGAATGTGATGACAAGATCCGGGAAGGCCACTCGCGAACGCGCAAAGAGCGGTTTGCACCGAGAAGAGCGGTGGGACTTCGCTCGGGTACCGTCACGATTACCGGCGTAGTCTCCAATGCGGCGCTGCACGGCGCCAAAGAGGACGCGAAGGCCGAGGCGAAAGAGCGCGGGATGGATAAGTCCTCCACCGAGTACGGTCACATGACCGTCACGCATTTGAAGATGGCCAGCGAAACCACAGATCGCATGAAAGACTCTCCCGGCCCGCACTTTAAGACTTACTTTTTCATTCTGCTCATGGTTTTATTTACACCCCTCGGCAACGTCCTGCTTGGCAAGGGAATGAAGGGCATAGGTTCCGCGAAAGACTGGACACCTAGTGATATTTTCCACGTTTTCGTCAGCATCATGACTTCGAGCAGTATCTGGCTGGGGATTGCCTGTTTGCTCGCCTCTTTTATGGCTTACATGCTGGTTCTTACTTGGGCGGATTACAGCTACGTGCAGCCAGCGTCCTCCTTCTCCTACGCCGTGGTTGCCACTCTTGGCTATTTCATCTTGGGAGAGACGGTGAATCCATTACGATGGACCGGCATCATCATCATTTGCGCGGGCGTTTTTGTCGTCGGCCATACCCAGCCGCGGACCACGGAGAAGAGATAGCCATGCGAGAATATCTGTTTCTGTTCATCTTCGTTGTTGCCGGGACGGGGGGTGAGTTGTGTGCCTCGCGAGCAATGAAAGCCGTCGGAGAAGTTCACGACTTCAGGCCGGCGGCGATTTTCCAATTCGTCCTTCGGGCGACTCGCGCGGGCTGGATGTGGATTGGAATTGGGTTGATGACGCTGGCGTTTTTCGCCCTGCTGGCCATGCTGTCCTTTGAAAATGTAACTTTCGTCGTGCCAGTGACGGCTCTGAGTTACGCAGCCGGGCCCTTGGGCGCCACGTTGTTCTTGCACGAGCGGATCAGCAGGCAGCGCTTGCTGGGGGTACTTATCGTTAGTATCGGCGTGACTCTCGTCTGGCTTAGCAGAGATTAGACCCCGCAGAGCCTCTGTCCCTCCTAGGGCGTTCAACGGAGGTTGGCTGCGTCCGACAATTGCGAAAACAAACCGAACTAGCCTGCATGGTCAAGGAACTCGAGCTTCTGCACATCAAACCGGCAGTCAATACGTCCGAGTCGACCATCGCGATTTTTCAGAACGAACAGGACAGCTTTCGCTTCGTCCTCATCGAGAATCTGAACGTATGGCCGGTGAGCAATCAGCACACCGGTAGCCTTGCAGTCGATGGTAGCAATGGTACCGGGGTGCAACAACCCATTGGGCAACTCAGGATGTATTTCTGCGGGGGCATAGGCGGTATTAGTCCAAGGGAAGTCAGCCGCAACTGGAGTAACGAACGGTGCTGATAATTCCGGTTCGTTGGAACTTGACGTAGTGACCGTGTGGGTGACCGGTTCGGGCAGCCCTCTTCACGTTCTGTTAGATTACTGGTCATTCTGAGTGAGTTTTCACCGTGACGCGCGTCCTAACTCCTCTGTAGTCGCGTAACCGGATACTGAGGATCACCAGCAAATATGCTCTTCCCCCAGTACTTCCACAATCGCTCAGCGCTAAACTTGATGCAAATCGAACCGAACAAAGATGGTTCCTAACTTGCGAGATGACGCTAGTCATCATCGGGGTCGGTAGGAGGACGCTTATCGTTGATAAAGAAGGCGGCCTTGAGCGCCGCAGGAATAGTGTGGAAAGTGACAGGAGTATGGGTAAGGTTGAAACAATCGGAAAGGTCGTCGGCTGGGCCATCCGCATACCCGAGCGAGGGCAGGTTGTAGGTGGTCTCGATGAATTTCAAAATACTTCCAAAGTCGTGCGTCGTGTGCGAAATGTACGCAGTCTTCGCGTACGGTGAAACCACAATCAATGGGACCCGGAAACCATACACATATCCCGATCCCCAGCTAACCCCGTCGTTGATCACATTGGGGGCCACGTGATCGTACCAGCCTCCCCAATCGTCCCATGTAATGATGATCGCGGTGTTGGCCCAATACGGGCTATTCCCAATCGCGTTGACGATCGCGGATACCCATGAAGGCCCGCTCCCGTCGTTGGCGACGGCATGATCCGAGCTGAGGCCATTGGGAATGATCCAGCTAACCTGCGGTAGTTGACCGTTGGCGATGTCCACCAGAACTTGCGATTGCGGGATCACCACGTTGTTCACCCAATCCGGCCCGGTGCAGGTGAGCGTGCCGTTGACCGTCTGCTGCTGGCAAATGTGCTGAATGGCGTCGGGCCCCGTCCAGATCGAACCAGCAGAGGGCGCGTAGTAGCGCCAGGTCACACCTTTGGTATTCAGATAATCCGTCAACGTGGGATGGTCGAAGCATGGATACAGCGGCGCGGGCTTGCTTTCGCTTCCGGTGGGATCGATCATCTTCACGCGATTCGTCAGTGCAGCAATACAGCCAGCGGGGCCCAGGGCGGGGTTTTCCGCAGCGAAAAGATTGCTGCCTGTGCTAGGAGCCGACGTACCGGAAATAATGAACTGGTGAGCCGGAAAGCTTGGCCCTTCGTTTGTCTGAAACATGCGGTCGCCAAACGTGTACTGCTCCGCCAGCGCGAAGTACGGCTGAACGTCAGCCGGTTTGACGTACATGTACTGCGGATTGGGATGTGCGTTTGGCGGGCAATTTGCCGCCGGTGAGCACGGGATCAGGTTCGCTCCGTCCATCTTTCCGCCGTCGTACATGGAAACGAAAGCGGCGTTGGCGTGGCTGAGATCGTAGTTCTGCGGGCTCGAGCCGGTGGTGCCCAGGTCGATCGGGCTAAGCGGAATGGTCTGGCCCGTCGAATTCAAGCCGCTGCTGGCGATGTCGGCGCCGCGGGATATCAGCACAGGATCCTGAAACAAATTGTCCGGCGTGCGGTTTTCTTGAAAGATGACCACGATGTGCTGGAACACCGCGGCCGTTGTCAGCGCCAGCGACTGAGGCCCGTTGCTGGGAGCCAAACTCTTGGCGTCGATTCCGGTAACGGTGATGGTGTAGTTTCCGCCAGGAGTGCCGGTCGAAGTCGATACCGTCAGCATGGAAGTTCCTGGAGTACTGCTGCTGATCGTCACCGGAGACGTGCCGAAGGAGCAACTGGGAGCCGGAGTGCCTCCGCTGATCATGCTGCACGAAAGGCTGACGCTGCCCGTATAGCCATTTGCAGGAGTCACAGTGATGGCGGAAGTGGACTTGTTTCCTGCGGTTATGGACTCCGGGTTCAACGGCGTGGCGCTGAGGGTGTAGCTAGGCTGACCCATAGACCCTGTTGACGAGCCAGAGTTGCAACCGCTTAGGCCGAAAAGAAGAGCGCTTAGGCTCATGACTGCACCGGAGACAAAGAATTGACCGAGGGGACTCAAGGAAGGACCTCCTCGTAATTGCCAGATTGTACTTCGTCAAATATCAACACAGCTGGCGATGAAACGACTCGGACAAAGGAAACTTTTTCATGGGTCCTTGCTCGCCAAAATCGACGGCCAGATCTCAGGCCCCATCAAAGCTCTCCTCCCGGTTTCAGGCGCGGATTGACGCGCAGGCGCGGTCCCAGCCGACTGCCAAGCCCGCCCAGTACTTCTTTGTCTTGTTGCATCGTCCCTTCAATACTTCGCAACTCAGCACTTTGTTCCTGTGTCTCTTCAAAGGAACTGCTCAAATTATCGGCACGAGTGGGCTAACGCCCGGTAAGTTTAATCAGGAACTGGAGGCGTGCTTCGTTCTGGTCACCAAGAGGATGAGATCTGCCACTATCTCGACCGCTTCACTGCCTCAACAAGGCCAGGATAGGGGTTTACGGCCTTTCCCCTCGACCATTGCTTTTCGGGGCCCAACTCGAAGATTGCAAAATGCAAGTGTGGCGTGCTTTCAACCGCGTTTCCTGTCCATCCCACAAAACCGATGACGTCCCCGGACGTGACCGACATTCCCTCGTGCAGCCCCGCCGCGTACCTGTCCAAGTGCGCATAGTAGTAGCAATACTCTCCCTTTTCATCGAACTCGTATATTGTGATGCCGCCAGGTTTGCTGAGGAACAATTTGCGAATCGTTCCGGTTACCACTGCACGTACGGGTGTCCCTTTCGGCTCGATAATGTCCATCGCCTCATGCCGATGCCCGTTATGAATTTCTTCAAACGAATCTCGCAGATTCGCGATAGTGAGCCCGCTGATGGGAGGAGTCATCTCGAGAATCGAGGAGGTCCCGCCAACGGCAAGAACCGCGAGTAAAAGTACGGGAATACAAAGCAATAGCTTCAAACCAGTTCCTCCAAGTCTCTTCGTCCAGGAAATGACCAATGTGCAGCGTCAAACCCCTTGCGACAGATCATCCACGTCTAGCTTTGTCAGCTGGATGTACCCAGCCGATTTGCCACGCCTGTACGCGCTCCGCTCCAGAAGCGGCGTTCCGTGGCGCACCAGGACAATCCGCGGGTGCTTTTGTGCAACTGGCCGACCTCGGAGCTCTTGCATGCCCTTGCTTCTTTCCGTAGCGCGAACTTCGCTCGCTCATTCCACAAACACGACGCGCGTGCCGTTTGTGACCAGGCCAGCGAGTTTGCTGGCATCCCAGTTTGTGAGCCGGACGCATCCGTCAGACTGGGAATAGCCGATCTCTCCCGGATCAGGCGTGCCGTGGATACCGTAGTGCGGATCGCTGATGCCAATCCACACGACGCCCACCGGATTGTTCGGGCCCGCCGCGATGGTCGCCTTGGCACTGGTGGGATTGGGATCCCAAAACAAATCGGGGTTGTAGTCGTAGGTTGGATTTCGCCGCACCTCAGTGACCTTCCAATTTCCGAAGGGGAGGGGAGCGTGCACGCTGCCGCTAGTCACGGGGGCGAAGAAAATAATCCGCCCTTTCCCGTCATAGACTTTCAAGACCGATGCCCTTTTCGAGACAATCACCTTTATCACACCTGCGCGGAGCCGCTCGGCGTTCAACGCCTCTCGTCCGGTACGCAGCACATTGGGCACTTTGATCTGCTCGGCCGCGATGAAACGGGCGCCGGGGTTTAGGCGCTTGAGCAGGGCCGGCGCCGAGTGGAACTTCTCGCTCAACTCCTGCAGCACAGATGTGTAGTAAAGGCCCGGAAGTCTGGACTTCCCGAGCATGTCATCCGGAATCTTCTCGCTGAACGGCCCTGCCGCGTCTTCCGTAGTGATCGTATAGGGCACAATCGGCTCGACAACGACGCCGGCAGCGAGCGCCTTGAGCAGCGCCTGGCGATTCCGCAAGCCTGGAGCAAGCCCACGCGCGGCCTCGAACGCCGCTACTGCCTTGCTGCTGTTCTTACCGCCGCTTCCGTCGATCTCACCCGGCGAGAAGCCGGCCCGATCGAGAAGGACCTGCATTTCGAGCTCCGTGGTTCCGGCTGGTCGAATTGACGGCGCCGGGCGTTTCGTTGCGAGTAACGTCGATGTACCAAGCAGAATCGCCACGCTTGCGGCGAGACATGACAAGGACCCGCGAGTGAATTTCGTGGCGCATTTCGGCGCGATGATGCGACTTCTTCTTCCCAAGATGTTCAACCTCACGCAACGCAAATTTATCAAGCCCTGAGCTGACGCGTCTGTTCAACACCGCACAGAGTAGGCTGGACGAGGAAGAGAGTCGCGTAATCGGAATCGCTGAATCGGGACTTTCCGATAACGGCTACCAGCTCAACCTGTCGATTATTTCGGACAGAAAAGGCTAGCCGGGGCACTGTGAAATTCCCCGGTCTGGCGATTCGTATCAGTAAGGCAGGAGAGTTTAGCCAACCGGGTAGAACCGTATGCGCAAGTATTTATTTGTGTTGTTGTTACTTGCGATCTGCGTGCCCGTAAAAGGGGCAGGAGACCAGAGTTCAAGAAAGAAACAGGGAAGTTGCCCGAAGCTTTTCGAAGAGGTGCTCGGCCAAGGGCACCTAAATAAGTATGCGGAGTCATACGCCAGGGACTTCGTGGCGCACGGCGAGAACCACGAGTATGCCCTGGAGGAGGACATGGCCACCGCCAAAGACGAACGCAATGCCTTGCCAGACAAGACCAGTCAACTATATCCTCGCGGAACAACATCTGGTGGCGATGTATTGGACTTCGTCCGGTACGAACACCCAGGCAGGAATGGGTATTCCGGCAACGGGCAAGAAGATCAAAATTGATGGCATGACCCTTTTCCGGTTCAAGGCAGGGTAGATTTGCGAGGAGTGGAGCCTCTGGGACATGCTTTCTGTTATGAGGCAAGCGGGTTTGTTTACTCCGCCCCAGTGACAGGCGCAATCGTCGCTCTATTCGGAAATAGATGGACGAACCGGTCTGACCGGGGCCCTAGCCTAAGTGCTCGTAAGTCTCGTTTCTGGATATCAGGATCAAGGCCGATTTCACTTCTCCGGTAGGCGATAATCGTTCCAGTGGGTAGGCAGCTGGCATAATCGTTCAAACTTGGGTTACTCGCCCGCTGCGAGTTTCTCAGCATCCGCCGCCATGAACCGCAGCATCTGCTCCTTCCATCGCGGGTCTACCTCACCCTTGTTTTCAAATTGTCTACTAGACGCTGAGCAGAGTTGACCGTTTCCTTCTCGTTGCTCTTTTCTCGCTTTGCGAATCCTCGATGGTCAGTTTCCGACCAAAGGCAGTTTTTCATCTTGGCGCTGAAAATTGTCAGAATTAGTTGAGGGGCAATAATCTGTTTGCTGTAAACCTGAGCTGCGATGTAGTAGGTGTTTGTCGAATTCCAGACTCGGGTGCTGTCTTCAACACGATAAGATAGTTCAACGATTAGATCTGATTCCTCTGGCGAACCAACGATTTTATACTTGCTCCATTCTTTCATCCCTGAACAGAAGGCGTCGTAGGCGAGATAACCGCTACCGCCATTTGAAAGGAAAACCTTCTTGGCATTCATAATCACCGCAGGCAGAGATGCAACCGGGACATTAGTTTTCTTGTTTTTTGCACCCGCTACACTCGGTGACCATAGAATTGAACCCACAACCAGCAAGACTGCAAGGTTTCGCATCGGTTTCTCCATTCAAGTTGACTAGCTTTCAGCGCAGTTAACGGTAGCCGGACAATGAGATCTGGTTCAGTTCGGGGAATTGCGGACCATCTCGGCATGAACGATCAGCCGCTGTGGGGCGGTGCCAGCAAAATCAAACGGGTAGCAGGTAACCAGCGTTAACGTCGGCAACTCCGTATCCTTTAGAACCTCGATGGCATCAGGAAGAACAACGCGGAGAGAAATGACTCGATATTTGAACGTGCCCGCCGAGGTGGTAAGCCGAATTTCGTCTCCTACTTTGATCCTTCGCAAGGAACGAAAGAAAGTATCCCGATGGCCCGCAAGGCCGACGTTGCCGGTGGGACCAGGGAGAGCAGTGCCCGGGATGTGTCCGACGGCCAGCCGAAGTGTACTTGCATTGGAACCTTCGAGTACCCGTGTGGCGAGACCAACAGCCGGAATCTCGATCATTCCTACCGTGGTTGTCCCTCCGGGCCGGTTAACGCTCGCGGCCGGCGGCTGTTCAATGGCGCGTGCAGAACTGCCTCCCGCCATTAACAAGACAACACTCATAGCCGCGCTCACAATGTTTTTCCTGGTGCGAATAGTAAGGTTCATATATGCCCCTCATGTCCGGCTCCAGATCGGGCCGAGCGAACAGATCTCCGCTCGCCCACGCTCCGATTGGGAACCGTGGCGAGGGAGAGCCAAATGTCGCGGCTGAAGACACATTAGCTTGTCGCGGAATAACGCACTACTGGCCTCAGGGCCAGAATGAGGATGGCAGTACCACGGCGGTGTGACCGTCGAAGACGAGTGGATTCAAAGGCAAAAAAGGGAACGCGACCAAGGTCTTCGGGAACCGCAATCCAAACTAGGTCATTCGCCAAACGCCCGTTCTGCGCGCGTAACCGGACACTGAGGATCGAGCCGATTTCACTTGTACGATTACGGCTGTCAGGCATGTGTCCTTCGTTCATAATCCAGCTAATCCATTTGGACCGAGTGTGATGAAAAAAAACCAGCGAGCGAGGGGAATGGCAGGCCATCGCTCTTGCGCAGCGGGCCGAACAACTTGAGGAGATCACCGGCACGACTTATGTGATATAGAAGCTACAGCGCTATTGCGCCTTATCCCGCCGCGAATCCGGTGGTACCAGGTTATTTGCGCGATAGTAGACCACCAGCTGGCCGTAGTGCTCGCCGCTGTGCTCGATCGCGACCGTCCAGATGGAAGAGTTGTGGGCCAGCCTGTTACCGAAGAATTTCGATGTATTGTCCAACCCCGCGTCGCCCTGCTGTTGAATCACTTGCGCTCCGTCCGCGATGGCCTCTTTAACGAACTTCACCACGTCGGCTTTCGTCTTGAAAACGTCTCGCGAAGGATTGTCGCCCTCGCCGAAATCGGGCCCAAGGTTTGATCCGAAAACTCTCCGTATCAGGACGAAATCCAGTGCCGCGGCGTGGAGAAGATTCTGGGCAAAGGTGCGCTCGTCCTTCTGCAATTTGTAATCGTATTTGTCTTCGGGAAAATCCTGGGCCATGGCGATGAGTTTGTTCCCGATGTCGTTCCACCTATCCAACATCTCCTCGGATCGAGAGAGTGCCGGACGCGGAGCCGCCGACTGTTGCGGCGGCTCCGCTAGAGACTCGCTTTCATCTGCGCTGCTCTTTGTGTTTTGTCCCGAGGCCATCACGGCAAAGATGAATACTGCCAACGCCAGGAAGATTCGTATTCGTTTCATGAGACAGCCTCTCCTTAATTCATTCGAACCGGAAACACATAGGTCGAGAATCAGTCAGACTTTCCGCGGCTAGCTGGCGGCACAGTTCCGTTCATGCGCAGGTATTCGATCATCTGCCCGTAGTGATCGTAGGCGTGGGCGACGCCGAATTCGGCCAAGTACAGGCGGGTGGACTTACTGTTCTCGGCAGGCTGCAGCATGTTCTGCGTGGTCAACGTTGCCGCTGCTTTGTGGCCTAGCGCAAACGAATCCTTCAGGAACTTGATAATTTCGGCTTTGCTCTTCAGATTTGCCGGGCCGTTGCCGTCATCCCCTAGGCCGTCGGGCAGCTTATCGCCCGTAATGTGCGACCAGATGTAGTAGTTGGACGTGGCGACGTGCTTGAGCTGCACGGCAAACGTGCGCACGCCTTTGTAATCACTTCCGGGAATGTGCAAGCTCTCGGGTGAGAAGTTGAACTTGTCTTCGGGCATGGCTTCCGCAACGTCCAGGATTTGCTTTTCGACGGCGCTGATCTCGCTATCGACTGTCGAAACGAGCGTCGGCGCAGATTGCGTGGACTGTTGCCTTTCTCCTTCGTTCGCCGCTGCCGCGCTATTGATCGTTTCTGCTAAACCGGCCACGGCAAAGATGGCGGTCGCCAACAGTAATAAGCTTCGTGTCTGTTTCATTGCTGCCTCTCTTGAAATTGTTTGTACTTCAACGTGACGCAAAGTCGTTGCGGACCACGTCGCCGTTCTTCATCACGAATCGGACGCGCTCCAGTTCGGTAATGTCCGCGATCGGATCCCCCGCCACCGCGACGAGATCAGCAAATTTTCCGGGCTCGACCGCGCCCACACGGTCCTGCCAGCGCAACATTTCCGCGGCGTTGGTCGTAATCGCCCGAATCACGTAGAGCGCAGACAGTCCGGCAGCATGCAGATTGAGCAGGGTGGTGGCAGTGGCTTGGCCACAGGTCTTTCCGGGCCAGAACCAGCACATGTCGGTTCCGGCGGCAAACTTCGCCCCCGATTTCAGCACTCGCTGGACCAACTGGTCGTAGAGTTGGTCGTGGCGTGTATCGGCAATGGCATGAGCCGAACGCCATGAAGGAGAGAGGACGACGCTGGGCTCCATGATCTTCAGCAAGAAATGGTTGTAGGCGGTCGGCCTCAGGTCCAAGAATATGCCCTTGTCACGCATCTGCTTGAGTTGCTCGTCGGTCGCTTCGTTGCCGTGCTCGATAGAATCAGCGCCGGAATCGATCGCTGTCTGTATAGCTGTCTTGTCGATAGCGTGGACAGCAACTTTCAAGTGGTTGCGATGCGCTTCTTCGACCGCCGCCGCAAGCTCAGGGACGGTAAGGCTCTCGTCCGCCGAAACCTTGATGACATCCACGTTCTGGAAGACATTCTGGCGGACCGCTTGGCGAGCAGACTCGGGCCCATCAATCAGCAAGAACTCCTGTTTTAGGATCGACTCGGCAAGGGCAGGATTGAGGTTCTGAACGTATTCGCCGCGCGTGATGAGCTTGCGTGCGGAGGCCAGGATTCGCGGACCAGGGACACGGCCCGCATTGATGGCGTCACGCAGTTCGGTATCGCCATCAATTCCGGAATGACCGAGATTGCGGACGGTGGTGAAGCCGCTCTCCAGGTCTTCTCGCGCCATCTGCGCGCCGAGAAATGCGCGTTTGATGGGCGATTCAACGATTGCCATCAGCAAAGGAGCTACAAAGTTGCCGTTCTCATGCCGCTTACTTTCTTCCTCGGGCGGTACAACCACATCAAGAAGCAGGTGGGTGTGACTGTCGATCAAGCCTGGCAGTAGAAAGGCGTTGCCGAGATCAATGGTCTTGACGCCGGTCGGCACATCTCTTTGCACTTGCGCAAGTGAACCAACTTTCTTGACCTTACCGTCTTCAATCAGCACCGCTGCGGGCGAAAGGACATTCCCTGTCCGCGGATCGAGCAGGCGGCTAGCCTTTACCAAAGTGGCGGAAGCCGACGTTTGAGCCGCGAGCCGCCCAGTTGAGAACAGAGCGAAAAATAATGCTGCCAACAGCGTGAACCGTTTCCGCATATCATTTAGTCTCCCGTATCACCTCGACACCACCAAAGTGATGATTGGTGCCTGACCTTCGGATCGACAACAATCTGCAATGAGCACACCCGCACCCTATTCGTATCTCAGCGCGACCAGCGGATCGACGCGAATGGCGCGCCGCGCGGGAATGTAACAAGCGAACAGCGCGACGCCGATGAGAAGAAGGGCGACACCGGCAAACGTCAACGGATCGGTCGGCCTCACGCCGTAAAGCAGTCCAACCATCAATTGCGAAACAATCAGCGCACCGACAAGGCCGACTGCGGCACCTGCAAGCGCAAGCCCCAATCCTTGACGCACGACGATGCCCAGGATGTTCCGCCAATGAGCGCCAAGCGCGATGCGAACGCCGATCTCGTGCGTGCGCTGGCTCACCATGTAGGAAATCACTCCGTAGATGCCGAGGCCGGCGAGCAGCAAGGCAGTCACAGCGAACATCACGACGATCTCCACTGAGAACCGCCGCTCGGCGAGAGACTCGGATACGGTTTCGCTGAGCGTCTGGGCGGCGGAAACGGGAAGCGTTGGATCAATGGACTGCACCAGTTCGCGGACTTTTCCAGGAATTGCAGCGGCGTCCAAATGCCCGCGCAGAAATATCGCCAGCCGTTTACCTCCGGTTTGGTACAAATCCAGATAGACTTGCGGGACGCTCGCTTCCGCCAGCGATTGCGTCCTGGCGTCGGCGATCAGGCCGACCACGGTTATCCAGGAGGAACCCGCTCGAATTTGCTTGAAGCGCTTGCCTAATGGATCTTTGCCTGGCCAGTATTTTTGCACGAGCGCTTCATTGACCAGGGCGACTTGCGGTGTCTTGCCGTTATCCGAGTCGTTAAACAAGCGGCCGCGCAGCAGCGGGAGTCCCAACAAGTGAAAGTAGCCCGGCGAAACGCTGGAGCGTTCGGCCACCGTGGCCTGCTCGCTCTGCATGTCGCGTCCCTCGAGTGTGAAGAAGAACTGGCCCTCGGAGATGAGTTTCAGCTCACGCTGACTCTGGTCTAATGGAATGGAAGCCGTATCCCCAATGGCTACTTGTTCGACTCCAGGCAGTGTGCTTGCACGACGAAGTACTTCACGCAAAAAGGGCGCCTCTCGAGCGGCGGTTCCATAGAGGTCGGTCTTGGGATCATTTGGCTCTGGCAACCTCGTCCGGATTGACATCACACTCCGCGGGTCGAATCCCAGCCGCACATTCAGCAAATCCCAGAAACTGTGCAGCAGCAGTCCCGCAGCAATCATCAGCACCAAAGAGAGCGCAAACTCCGTGACGACGAGTGCGCGGCGCGTGCGCGCCTGTTGGCCGGAGCCAGTCGAACCACGTGCCGCCTCTTTGAGCGCCGGAGTCAAATCAACTCGCCCCGCAAGGAGTGCAGGAGCCAAACCGAAAATCACCCCAGCGAGGAGGGAAGCAACGAGAGCGAAGAGCAGAACGCCCCCGCTGATCGATATGTCATTGAGCCGTGGCAGACTGTCAGGCACCAGGCGCAATAGAAATGCTTTGGTGCTGAAGAGAATCGCCACACCGAACATTCCGCCGAGCAGCGAAAGCAGCAGGCTTTCGGTTAGTAATTGCGAGATCAGGCGGGTCCGTGCGGCCCCGAGCGCCTGGCGAACGGCCATTTCGCGGCCTCTCGCGCTGGCGCGAGCGAGCAGCAGATTGGCAACGTTCACGCAGCCGATCAACAGAACCAATCCCACGGCGGCAAGCAGCAGAATCAACGGCTGGCGAACATTGGCGACCACTCTCTCTTTGAGCGGCACTAATCGCACGGTCCATGCACTTTGCAACGGGTAATCGCCGGGGAATTCTTTCTGCAAGGATGCCACGAGTGCATCAAGCCGGCTCTGCGCCGCGGCAAGCGTCAGCCCGGGCTTGAGACGGGCGATGGCGGTCGGAAGGTTTCGCCTATTGCGCGGCGGGTGATCGGGCATGGGTTCGCCGTAAAAACTGGTTGCGGCCCAGACCTCGATATTCCTTTCTTCTGCTGTGCGCCCTGGGGCGTCAAACTCGGCTGGCATGACGCCGACGATCCGGTACAAGTCCGTGTCGAGCCGCACACTCTTGTCCAATATATGCGGGTCGCCTCCGAAGGCCCGCTTCCACAGGCCATCGCTGATGAGGACTTCCAGCAAAAGTCCGGGGGAGTGATCCTCGGGATTGAATGCGCGGCCCAGCTGAGGCTTAACGCCCAACAGCGCAAAATAATTTGGCGCGACAATCAGGATGCGGACGCGCGCAGGTTCAGACGAGCCTGTGAGATTATTTTCGTCGAACTGCGCCGGTGAAACGTAATCGAAAATTTCGGAATGTTGAAGGTCTAACCACTCCGGTTGGGACATTCCTGCGTCCGGCGCGCCCACGCCGGGAAGATCATCCTGGATGCATACGAGTTGGTTCGGTTGCGGATAGGGCAGCGGATGCAATAGCGCGGCGTCGACGACACTGAAAATCGCCGTGGTGGCTCCGATGCCTAAGGCGAGTGTCAGTACGACGACAGCAGCAAAGCCGGGAGACTTGCGCAACATGCACAAACCGTAGCGGACGTCTTGCGTCAGGTTCTCGAACCATTCCCAGCCCCATGCGATGCGGCTTTCTTCCTTCAAATAGGTGGCGTTGCCGAAACGACGCCGGGCAGCGGCCTGCGCATCATAAGCCGTCATCCCGGACTGGAGCTGTTCCTGCTGGCGCAATTCCAAATGCAGGCGCATCTCTTCTTCGAGGTCCGCATCGAATTGGCGCCGATGCAGCATCATATTGAGCCGCCTTGCAAGTTCGCGTAGCCGCTCCATAACGGAGATCCTTTCAGACCGCTTCGATCACACGCGTGATCGCTCCGATAACGCGTTCAAACTGCGACATTTCCACCTCTAATCGCTTGCGCCCTGCCGCAGTTAGTTGGTAATAGCGAGCGCGGCGGTTTCCGGTGGTCGTGCCCCACTTCGCGGTCACCCAACCCTTGATCAGCATCCGCTGCAACGCGGGGTATAGAGAGCCTTCCTCGACTTGGAGGACGTCATTCGATATCCGCTGAATGGAGTTGGCGATCTCATACCCATGCATTTCGCCGGAACGCGCTAGCGTCTTCAAAATCAGCAGGTACAGCGTACCCGGAGGAATCTCGTCTGGATGCAAAGTCTCACCCTTGGCATAGTTAGACTATGCCACTCTCTTTTCGTTAGCAAACCATGTCAACGAATTAGGAATGTCGCTTTCATGCTGCCTTCGGGCGAAGCTCAGGAATGTGCCGGCCGTGTCTTCCGCCGCATGATGGTGTACACGCTCGTAGAGGCCGACGGCGTAGGGGTGGACTGCTATCTGGAGACATTCGACAGTCGAAATCCGAATTTCTATAGGCGGCTTGGGTTTTCGGCCGTGGGGTCGCACGCCGAACCGATTACGGGTGCAACGCCGCCACAGCCTGATCCTCCCCTATCGATTTGAACTGATTCGCAGCGTGGCGGCGTAAAGCCATCATCCGAGTGATCCAAGGACGCGTAACTGTAGGCCATAGGTCAAATCAATGCGTTAAGTCCAGATCAGCGTAGGAAGTGTCCTTGAGTTCCATCGACTTCGATGAAGAAGATAAGAAGTACGTCAGAGAAAACTATCCCGACGATTACTGCGTTTATCAGGACCTAGTACTATGGTGGACCTAAATGGAACCTGCAGGGCTATGCAGACCCCGCACGATGCTGCAAAGGCTGCTTTGTAGGAGCGAGTGCGAATGTGGCTACGTCCTCTTCGGCGCTGACGACATTGTGGAGCATGAAGTCGAGAAGTTTTTCTTCGCGGATACAGCCGACCGGTTCGGCATCGTGGAGGCTACGGACAACCGGCAACCATGGGATGCCTATCGGTGTGAATTCTGAATCGTAAAGCCACCACCAATCCCGCTCGTTCCGTTGCCCACCGTCGCGAGGATACAATCGCGTTCGATTCTTAACGGAAGAAGAGGAAAAGAAGCTCCGGGACATTATCATCGAGAAGAAATGGACGGCGCACTTGCCCGAACTGGACTTGGCCATTAGCACCGGGCTCCATAAGGGCAACCAATACGCTTTAAGGTGGGACATGGTAGACTGGAAGTCCCGAGAGCTTCACATTCCGAACACCGAAACCAAGAATGGGAAGCCGTTACACGTGCCGTTGAACGATGCGGCTATCGCCGCGCTCAAAGTAGCATTCGAGGCTGGCGGGGGCAAGGGTCGAGCCTTCAAGTCGAAGAAGACTGGCGACCCTCTTGAGAACGGGCGGCATTGGTTTGATGACGGGATCGTTCTAGCGAAGCTCAAGAACTTCCATTGGCACGATTTGCGGCATACGTTCGCGAGCCGTTTGCGGATGAAGGGCGCGCCACTTGAAGATACAGCGGATTTGTTGGGGCACAAGAGTTTGACGATGACAAGACGGTACGCGCGTCTGGGTCCGAACAAACTGCATGCAGTGGTATCTTTGCTGGGATCAAGTGACGCCACAAGTGACACCAGCCAAAACACTGTTTCCGCGGCTGTCTTGCAAGGTATTGCTAAATAAATAGTTTAGGGGCGTAGCTCAGTGGTAGAGCAGCGGCCTTTTAAGCCGAAGGTCGTGGGTTCGATCCCCACCGCCCCTACCAGTTTTCTCACTCTTTTCAAAGGGCTTGCCACTTCCGCGAGGCAGCAAAAGGCAGCAATAAGACGAAGAACGTCGGCGGATAGCACTAAACACTTGCGGCACGGATGGCGCGCCGACGAATCGCCCTACGCTCTAGCGTCTTGCATGTAAGCGAATTATTGCAGCTTGGCGTATTCGGCCTTGGATTGCTTTAAGAGAAGGAGGTTGGGGTCAGCGCCCTTCCAGAGACTCAACAGCTTTGCTAGTGTCTCACGAGCTTTCTGCTTGTCGCCGCGCGAGGAATAATCCAGAGCGAGGATGTAACGGGCCTCCAGCCAGCGCTGCTGTGGCTCCCAGCTGAGCGAACGGTCGGCTGAGTTAAGCATTTTCTCGTACATAGCAACGGCCTCGTCGATTTTGCCGGAATGTTGATAACCGTAAGCGAGAGCCTCGATCGAGAACCCCGTTTGGTTCTCTTTGTCAGACTGCATGAGCAGCTCGATGGCTTTGTCATTCTGTCCAAGCGACAAAGCAATTTCCCCCAGCAGAAGATGCAAGTACCCCATCTGTTCGAGATTACGTTGGTCGGCTACCGGCGTGATCAATGCAGCAATTTTTTGTGCCTGATCCACGAAACCATCACGTGCACAGACGTCACCAATCATGGCACCGAAAAGAACTTTCTGTTGAAAGTCATTTAATCCGGCCACGGCGGCATCGAAGTTTTTTCGTTCTTCGTTTTTGTCGCCAGTGCCTTCCGCCACAATCGCGAGAACCATGTGCAAGCGCGCCAAACCGAGTGGCGAGTTTTTAGCCTTCATGAGATCGAGGGATTGTTCGAGGCGGTTGTGCGCGCTGGCATACCGGCCATGATAAAGATCGAGGAAAGCCAGCGAACGCAAGCCGTTTTCCCTGGTTTCTGCGTTGTTCAGCAACGCCGTGAAGACCTGCTCGGCTTTCTGGTCCTCACCATTCGCGACAAGCGCGAAACCATACTCGCGGTTTATGTTGCCCGCGATAAGCCACTGCGGATCGATTTCAAAGGCTTTCGAATAGGCCTGCAATGCGGCGGGGAAATTATTGATGCCTTTGTAGGTTGTGGCGATCCCGATATAGGCGTGCCCGAAGTCCGGCGCGACGCGAAGAACCTGCTTGTACTGTTCGATGGCGTCATTCGCGCGGTTCTTGCGCAACAACTGCGCGTAATCGTATCGCATCACGAAATCATCGGGGTAGTGCTCCAAATAGGCGCGGAAGAACGCGTCTGCCTCGGGAACGTGATTCTGGTCCTGCGCATAACGTGTTTCGATGATCATTCGTTCACGGTCCGTGGTGCGCGACAACAAAGAAAGCGCCTTCTCGTATTCCTTTTTCCCGCTCTCAGGTTGGTTATTCATGTAGCTGTAGTACACACTTCCCAGGGCCGCGTGCGCCATCGCAAAGTCGGGATCGGTTGCCACTGCAGCTTGGAGCAGCGTTCCACCTTCCGTATACTTTCCGCGCTGCCACAGAGCCGATCCTTCGGCGTATTGCTGCAAGGCACTGAGGGACCTGGTAGTCACTTGGGGCAGCGGCTTGCCAGCCTGATGTATTTGATAAAGCGATTCTCCCAGAGCCTCGCGGACTTCTTTCGAGAGCACGTCCAGAGCATCCAGGATGTGGTCTTCTCCGTAAGACCGCTCCGTGTAAGCGCGCACGGGCACACCTGTCTGTGGGTCGATTAACTGCGTCGTAAGTGAGTATTCCTGTCCTGTTCGAGTAACGCTGCTGACAATCAAGCCCCGTACACTCTCCCGCTGGCAGATTTCGCGGCCCAGCGACGCAGTAATTCGTTCGCCCTGTTGCCGGCCCATTCTCTTGAGCACGGCATCAAGCTGCATACGCGGATAGACGTTCGCGTATCGCGACTGCGCGATGCTAACGCCGAAAGCCGTGCCGAGCGCGTTGTCGAAGCGGGGATCGCCGGTTTGATTCTCAAAGTCGGCGATGAGCACGGTATCGCTGGAGTGGAAGGAAAGCGCAGGGCGGCCGTGTGTCAGCCAATAGGCGCCGCCGCCGATGATCAGGACGACGGCCGCGAGCGAAATCCAAAGTGTGGCCCGTTTCTTCGGCCTGGCTCCGGACACCTTACGCGCCTCGGTTCCTGAAAGCTCGCCCGTAGCGGGTATAAGCGCCGGAGCGAGTTTCGCATTTCGGCCGTAGTCCGAATCCTCAGTGGATGGACGATGTCCGTTGACGAATTCGACTGGGGAAATAAACCGGTAGCCGCGGCGTGGGATGGTTTCGATGTAGCGGGGATTCTCGGCGCTGTCGGAGAGGGCGTCGCGGAGTTTGCTTACGGCGGTGTTCAGGCCGGTTTCAAAATCGACAAAAGTGTCTTCGGGCCACAGGCGCTTTTTCAGCTCCTCGCGGGTGACTACCTGGCCCTGCCTTTCGGCCAGGAGTGCCAGCACGCGCAAAGGCTTTTCCTGCAGGCGGATGCGGGAGCCGTTCTTACGTACTTCGCCCGCTGCCAGATCCACAAGATAAGGACCGAACTTGAGCATCGGCGAGCTGGGAGCCTGCTCCATAAATGTTCCTTCAGGGGAAACCCGGGGACTGGGCAGAGTTTAGCATGGAACCAGTACTCTGAAGGAGAGTCGACGAAGCGGAACTAACCTTCTTATTATCAGACGGCTGCCTAGTAAGACTTACTACAGAACTAGATTTTCCTCCGTACATTGACGTTCGGAACCGTTCCACGCACACTCCCGCGCATTGCCCCTGGACTCGACGGCTCATGCAACGGTCTGCCCCCATCACCAACGAAACGGAATTTCAGGAGTGGCTTGCCTCAGTGCTGGAGTCGGAGCGCAAACGGTTGCGTGAAGAAGCGACGGTGCGCGAATCCCAGAAGTGCATCGGCCTCGAAGGCTTTGAGAAAGACACAACACAGGAGACCCAGCATGAAGATGAACAATAAACGTACACTGATCGCGCTCTGCCTGATGCCGCTCGGTTTCTTGGCTGGCTGTGGCTCCGGCTCGGGCAGCACTTCAGTTCCCCCCAGTTCCACGTCCGCCATTCCCACCATCACGCAGCAACCGGCGAATCAGACGGCGACGGCGGGGCAGACGGCTGCTTTCGTCGCGGCGGCCAGCGGAACGCCTGCGCCGACGGTGCAGTGGCAGGTGAGCGCGAATGCAGCCGCGTTCGCCAACGTTCCTGGCGCTACTTCACCCACACTTACGATCACCGGAACGACGGCGTCGCAGAACGGAAACAAGTATCAAGCCGTATTCACCAATTCGGCGGGCAGCGCCACGACGACGCCGGCGACGCTTACCGTGGACTTCACTCCGCAAATCACCCAGCAACCGACGAATCAAACCGTGAACGCGGGAGTCACGGCCACCTTCACAGCGGCAGCCAGTGGCAACCCTGCGCCGACGGTGCAGTGGCAAGTGAGCGTCAGCGGCGGCGCGTTCACCAATATCACCGGGGCTACCTCGACGACGCTGACTCTAACGGGAACGACAGCGTCGCAGAACGGAAACCAGTACGAAGCAGTGTTCACCAACTCCGTGAGCAGCGCGACGACCACCGCGGCATCGCTAACCGTGAGCTCCCCGCCTGCGGTTGGCGGCGCGGCGTTCGACGGACCGGTTGTCGGGGCCACGATCAATGCTTACTCGATTTCCTCGACCGGCGTCGTGGGCACCACGCCGATCGCCTCGACCATCACGAAGGCCGACGGCAGCTACGCGCTTACGTTGCCCTCAGGTTTTTCGGGGCCCGTACTGATTACGAGCCTCGGTGGAACCTATAAGGATGATGTGACCGGCCAGACCGTCCAAGCCGGACCGCTCAGCGTGCTTGTTCCCGACGGATCAGGAACTGTGACTGCGGAATTGACGCCGCTAACGAGCATGGTAGCGCAACTCGCATTGCAGCTCGCAGCGGACACCGGGACCTCTCCGGGGCCGATCGCGACGAACCTCTACACCGACCTGGGCACTCAGTTCGGCGGACTCTTGAATATTATGAGCACGCCCCTGGTGGATGTGACGAGTGCGAATTGCGCCACGGGGGCCAGCCAGGCGACCCTCGATATGTCGCTGGCTGTGGCTGGGTTGGCCCAGCTTGCCGCGCAAAACGGTGTCAGTTCGGCGAATTTGACGGCCGCGCTGATCGAGGACTACTCCTCCGACGGCACGCTCGACGGCGACGACAACCGCCGTCCCATCGCTGTGCCGCTGGCAAACGGAAGCGGATACGTCAGGCTGTGCACGATCGAGGGCGTTTGCGGCGGCACGAACACCACGCTGCCGCAGACACTGGCCACGGCGATCACCGCTTTTGGAAAGTCCGCCGCCAACGCGTGCGGCGCCGCAATTTCCCCGACCACGATGGCAAACCTGAACAATCCAGCCACTACGGCTTCGCTTCCGCCCCCGCCGGGCGCAGAGCTAGTTATGGTGACGGGTACAGTCACGGGCCTCAATCCGAATCAGTCGGCGTTCTTGCATGTGGCCACGACGGGACTGCCGAACCACTGCGTGGTAACCTCGGGACCGGGCTGCCCGGGCGTTGGGTTCGCCTTTAGCGGTAATGGACCCTTTATAGGAATGGCCGGGGCACCTTTCTCCGGCTTTACGGGGTGGATTTTGTTTGTCACGGTTTCCGATCCACAGAACGAATCCTGCGGCCTCACGGCGCCTTTCTCCAGGCTTGGTAGCGTGACGCCGAACGCGCCTGTACCCATCAACGGCATCCCGATCAGTTGCGGAATCGTTACTTATCCCGTTTCGGTTTGGGTGTCCGGCCTGGCATCCGGCCAGACTCTGCAATTGCAGAATTCCGGTGTCGATACCTTGACTGTTTCGACCAACCAGCTCAGCTCGTTCTCGACGCAGCTGACCTATGGAAGCGCATACGACGTTACGATCCTGACGCAGCCGTCCGGCGAAACGTGCGCCGTCCAGGGCACGGGGATGGGCACGGTAAGCCTCTACGCCACCGTTTATGTGAACTGCGGAACAGGAACGACCTCGGTGCTGAGCAATCCGAACGGTGTTGTGCTCAGCAGCGACCAAAGTAAGCTCTATCTCGCAAACGCAGGTGGCAATCAGGTTCTTGTCTACAACATAGCTCGCAACCCTGCGACCGGAGCCGCGACGGGAATGATTTTGGTGGAGACGATTACCGCGGACATTGCAAACCCGTCCCGCGTCGCATTTGATCCGACCGGGGAATTTCTCTACGTGGTCAATGGCGGACCCTCCGGGTCCAAGGGCTGGATTACGGTCTACGATACTGCCAACAACAATGCGGAAGTAACCGCCGACAAAATAAGCACTGGAAGCATCAGCCGACCTCTGGGCGTGACGGTCGACGCAAACGGCAACGTATACGTTGCGGACAACGCGAGTAATGCGATTTCGGTCTATCAACCGAACTCGAGCGGAGGCTTCGTCGAAGCGTCGTTCAGCCCATTGTCGGGAGACGCGGCTGGCGGTCAATTCTTCGCTCCGGGTGCGTTGTTGTTTTATTCGCTTTCCGGTGTAGGCGACTTTCTGGTTGTGGGCACTGGCGGGGGCAACGTGTTCGTATATTTAGCGCCGCTGACGAACACGTCAACGCCGCTGTTCACGTTATCGCGTACCGCGTGCACTAGCGCACCAGCCGGCCCGACGGCGTTCGCGCTATTTAGCGGCCTTTTTGGCGGGCCGCCTTCGTCCTTCTTCGTTAGCGATTACTACGGTCGTGACGTGTTGGACTACGACATCAACAGCTTCTTCTCCGGCAATGCTTGTCCGACAGGCATCACCCAGACGCCCAGTGGCAGCAACAATGGCCCTGAAGGCGTGGCGGTGGACGTGTTTGGAAACGTATTCGTGACGAACGCAGGCGCCAATTCGATGTTCGTATACCCGAATGCCGGCCTGAGCGCAGCGCCAACACTGACGGTGCAATAAACGGCGGCGCACTCAAGTCGGCGCGTGGCGTCAACCGGACTTCGGAACACCACCGAAACGGACGATTCAAAGGGCGGGTCCTGCTCTTTTTCGCGTGACCAGAATCGATTTACGTCCCCACACGTAGGAGAATAACCACGAGGCACCGAGAACGGGGAACTTGAGCGAGGAACGAAGAGGGCGGGAAGCAGCCTCACGGTCCACCGTATCTTGCTTTTGCCTCGCTGGCGGAATTTACTCTAATTTCGCTCTGAAGCGGGTCGCACGGATGGGTGGGCGCAAGCCCACTTTTTTGTTGGGCCGGTTGGAGGGCAGTGGACACCGGCATTGCTTGGGGAGTCTTCGGTTGGATTTGGAAAAAATTCGGGAAGCCGCC
>DATHPO010000219.1:0-28721 GCA_035483835.1 Terriglobales bacterium | reverse complement strand
GCGGCAAAACGCAAGTTTTTCGTGCAAGACGAGTCCAGGCCGCCCACAAACGATTCCCGACGTTTATCGGGAAAGAAAAAGGAGTGTCATGAAATTCCAAAGTATCTCCAAGAGTTTGCTGGTGGGACTGGCTCTGTTGCTGGCGACAAGCGTGTTCGCGGCGGCTGCCAACAAAGGATCGATGCAGCTGCTGGATCCGGTTACCGTGAGCGGAAAGCAATTGCCCGCAGGTGAGTACTCGGTGCAGTGGGATGGCAGCGGTCCGAACGTTGAGGTGAACATTATGAAGGGAAAGAAAGTCGTGGCCACAACCCCGGCACGGCTGATTGACCTGAGTCAAAAACCGGTCAGAGACGCTGCCGTGGTGAAGAATAACGACGATGGCAGCAGGTCCCTGGCCGAAATTCACTTTGGTGGGAAGGCGTTTGGCCTGGCAATTGGTACTGAGTCAGCCAGCATGGACGGTAGCGGTAGCAGCAAGTAGAGCTGCTGATCTAGCGCGCGAAACGGGGAGCGTTGAGCTCCCCGTTTTTCTCGTAATCCCAAATCGCGGTCGGCCTGCTCAGCTCTATTTTGCTGAAGCCGATGCATCATCGAAGTAGTGGACCAGGGCGCGCTGCGGTTTCCCTTACTGCCCAAATTATTTGCCTTGAGACTCGAGCTCAGCGTTGATGTTCACGCTCCCGCCCGTGGCCTTGAACTTTCTTTCCCACGGCTTGAAGCCAGACTTGCTGACCGTGAGCGTATGATCACCGGGTGTAACGTCAATTTCGGACGGCGTATTGCCAACAAAGTTTCCGTCCAACGCAATGTCCGCACTCGCGGGTGTTGAGGAGACGGCAATCTTGCTCGCTTCCAAAGGTGTTGCCGACTTGTCGCTGACGGTAACGAGTTGAGCTGGCTGTTTCTCGGCAGTAACTTTACCAGCTCGCGATGGCCAGTCCTTGGTAATGGCCTCACAAGCGTCTTTCACCGAGTTGCCCAACGACCGCGTCGAATGGCTGACGATGGCATCGCCGTCACTGTTGAAAACCGCTACCTTGTTGTCATGGGCAAGGATACTCTTTCCGCCTTCGTGGTCGAGTACGACGACATAATCGGCCTTCTCCTTTTGGTTGTTGACGACCACCTGAGAACACCGGTCGCCGAAGGTCTTGATGATCTCAGCGGTTTGGGGGCGAGCGCCGCCGCTGAAATGGCTGCCGTGAGCGTCGTTTGTACCACCGCCGTTGCCGGTCATTTGCCAGGATTGGCTGTCGGTGATGAAGACACGTGCTTTCTGCGCGTCAGAAGTCGATGCCAGTGCCGCCGCAGGAATCAGCAACAGTGATAGAACAGCAAACGTCGTAAAGAATCGCATTCTGCCTCCAAAGTCTGTATATGAGGGAGAAGCGTCCATTCTTGCATCGCCGGGAGGGACGGCATAGTTACGGTCGTCGGTGTACGAAAAGGGTGTCTTTGGTAGACCGAGTCCTGGCAAGCTGCGTTGCTTGCGCCGCCCGGGCGGACGAGGGAGTCCGCCCCTACGGGGTTTCAGTACTTGGGCATTCTGGGATCGACGCGATCTGCCCAGGCCAGTATCCCGCCAGCCAGATTGTGCACCTTCTTGAAGCCTGCCTGCTGGAGGAACGCAACTGCCTTCGCACTGCGCACGCCGGAGCGGCAGTGGGCCACGATTTCGCGGCTGGAATCGAGTTCGTGCACGCGCTTGGGCAGATCGCCCAGCGGGATCAGGTGCCCGTTGATATTGCAGATTTGATACTCATGAGGCTCACGCACGTCGAGCACGAAAAGATCCTCGCCCGCATCCAGACGCCGCTTGAGCTCTTCGACTTGTATTTCGGAAATGCCTGCTTCCACTGGCTTCTCCTGGCTTCTTTCTTCACCGCGAATTCCACAAAACTCGTTGTAGTCTATCAGTTTTGTGATGGTGCGGTGCGTGCCGCAGGCCGGGCAGTCGGGATTCTTACGCAATTTGAGCTCGCGGAACTTCATGCCCAGCGCATCGACGAGCAGCAGCCGCCCGATGAGTGGGTCACCCTTGCCTAGAATCAGCTTGATGACCTCGGTGGCCTGAATCACACCAACCAGTCCGGGCAGAATGCCCAGCACTCCACCTTCGGCGCAAGAAGGAACCAGCCCCGGCGGCGGCGGCTCGGAATACAAGCACCGGTAGCATGGGCCATCCTTCGTAGCGAAAACGCTGGCTTGTCCTTCGAAGCGGAAAATTGACCCGTAAACGTTGGGCTTACCGGTGAGCACGCAGGCATCGTTCACCAGATAGCGGGTGGGGAAATTGTCGGTGCCATCGGCAATAATGTCGAAGTCGCGAAACAATTCGAGCGCATTCTCGCTACTGAGCTTGGTTTCGAATTTGCGAATGTTTAGAAACGGATTGATCGCCTTCAGCTTTTCTGCCGCGGAATCAAGCTTCTTGCGTCCCACGTCAGCCGTGGTGTGGATGATCTGCCGCTGCAAATTTGTGTAGTCCACCACGTCGAAGTCCACAATTCCAAGCGTGCCCACCCCGGCCGCGCCCAGGTAAAGTGCCAGCGGCGAACCCAATCCCCCGGCTCCAATACATAGCACGCGCGCGGCCTTGAGCTTCTGCTGACCCTCCATGCCCACCTCGGGCATGATCAAGTGGCGCGAGTAGCGCAGGATTTCGTCATTGGTAAGAGCGGCGGCTTCGGGCTTCGCTTCCGTCGGTTTGACTTCGGTAATGGTGGCCATAAAACCTCGGTGCAGAAATGTTGATTCGAATGATTGCGAAATGGACAACTAGAAACAACAACGGAACGGACGACAACAGCAGGCGCTGTGGCGGGGCATTCGGAAAGTGGTCCATCCGCAAGTCATAAGTCGGGAAATCACGGTTCACCGGCCTCCGGCAATCGAAGGCACAATCGAAATAATATCACTGTCTTTGATTGCAGTGGCTTCTTTTTGCAGGTAGCGGACGTCCTCGTCGTTTAGGTAAACATTCACAAAAGAACGGAGTTTGCCGTCGTCGGTGTACAGGTGACGGCGCAGGTCGGGATGTTTGGAAACCAGTCCGGACAAGGCTTCCGCGACGGTTCCGGCCTTAACCTCGACCGTCGGTTGCTTGCCAGCGTATTGACGCAGAGGGGTGGGTATGTGGATTTTCGTCATCCTGATAAGTGATGCCGGAACGGAGCCTCGGGATTCAGCTCCTCCGAGACGTTGCATGCAACGTCTGTACAGATATATTTGACGCAATCCGGTAGAAACGAAGCGCGCTACGTTTCTGCTTGTTCCACTTCGATCTTCTCGTCCACCAGTTTCTTGTCGCTTTCGTCGCTGCCCGTCAGTTCGAACGAATTCGTCAGCGCCGCTTTCCCTTTCTCCACGCTGGTAATCACGTAAGAGCAACCCAACCAGTGCGCTTCGGCATGATCCGTCGGCGACCAACGGGCGGGGTGGTCGGGGTGCGAATGATAGAACCCGACAATGTCTTCGCCGCGTTCCCGGCCTTCCCGCTGCACCCGTACCAACTCCCGCGGATCAATGTGATAGCGATTCTGAGGCGAATCTGTACGCGTGTTGCCGCAACGGGCAATGGATGTCACGGTACGCACTTCCCCGTCCATCTGTCCAAGCAAAATCCCACAGCACTCATGGGGATACATCTCCTCGCCGTGCTGGCGAAGGGCCTCGTAATTCTTGCGTTCGATCGTCAACATAAACCAATTCACCACAGAGACACAGAGTCACAGAAAAGTTCAAAATTAGTTCGTTTCGTGTCTTCTCTGTGACTCTGTGTCTCCGTGGTGGATCGTCTGTTACTCCTGCCAGAATCTCTCGCTTAGATACTTGTCGCCCGAGTCGCACAGAATCGTCACGAAAACCGCCCGCTCGTTTTTCTTCAGCTGCCGCGCCAGCCGCAGGCAGCCGACTACTGCCGCGGCCGCCGATATTCCCACCAGCAAACCTTCCTCGCGGGCCAGACGCTTGGCCATGGCGTAAGCGTCTTCGGTAGAAATGCCCAGGTCCGCGTCGGCCAGCGAAGCATCGTAAATCTTTGGAACGATCGCGCTGGCCATGTGTTTTGTGCCTTCGATTCCGTGGAACGCCGAATCTGGCTGCAGCGAAATACAGCGAACTCGCGGATTCAACTCCCGCAGCCGCCGTGTCGTCCCAACGAACGTTCCACCCGTCCCGAGCATGGCCACGAAGTGAGTGATGCGCCCCTCGGTCTGTTGCCAGATTTCGTTGGCTGTGCCATGGTAGTGAGCTTGCCAGTTGGCATCGTTGGAATACTGGTCGGCGTAGTAATACAGATCGGGATGTTTGGTGGCGAGTTCGCGTGCCATGCGAATGGCGCCGTCGGAACCGTCAGCAGAGTCGGTATAAATAATGTTGGCGCCGTACGCGTGCAGAATGCGCTTGCGTTCGACCGATACATTCTCCGGCATGCAAAGTGTCACCGGGAAACCCTGCGCGGCGCCAATCATGGCATATGCAATGCCAGTGTTACCGCTGGTCGAATCCAGCAGGATTTTACCGGATGTTAACTTGCCACTAGCCCGGGCTTGCGCCACGATGTTGGAAGCGGCGCGATCCTTGATCGAGCCCCCGGGATTGAGCCACTCCGCTTTGCCGAGAATCTCGACTCCAGGCAACTCGCTGCCGATGCGTGCCAGCCGGAGCAAAGGAGTATTGCCAATGCGATCGATAGTATGCTGGCCCAAAGTGAGGTTGGCGAACGGGTCGTCTCCGTCTGCATGTGTCGAAGAAGCAAACACTTCCGCGATATTTGGAGACAAGCGCTTCATAAACTTCAAACTCGAAGGCCGTGACCTAGGTAATGTTCTTCGCAGGCGAAACTAATCGCGAGGAACGGTTCATTAGATTATAAGAGAGACTGATCGGTTCCACCGAAGATGCGGGCACCGTACCTTTTTCAAGGATCCGCATCTAACCTAAGTGAGAACGAAGGATGAAATGGCATCGAAGGTAGAACAACGGACTTATGAAGAGGCGCTGGCGTGGCTCCGGGACCACGGCTTTGATCTGCTCGAAGCCCCGGGCACACAAGCGCGCGTTTTCCTGAAGAAGTACAACGTGTCCGCCGCTATACAGAAGAACGGCGACGACGGCGTAAAGATCTTTGCCTATCCCGGCTACCTTATTGGCAGCGAAATTTCCAAGCTGGTCAACAAGGGATACCAGCAGTTTCTCAAGACCGCCAAGACGGAAGTCCCGGCAACCGCCGATCATCTGAAAGCTCTGCAGCAATTCACGGAAGAATTGAAGGAAGGCTTGGGGCTGCCGACGCTCTACAACGAATCGCTCGGCACAGTCAGCGAATCGTACCACTACGACCGCATCGAGAATCGCGATAAGCCTGCCGCCGACCGGCCCAAGCGTCCTTGGGAAAAAGCCGGAGTCCTGGCCGCCGCTGCGAAAAAGGGCCGCGCTTAAGAGGTAACCTTGAATCGCAGTGCCTGAATCGCCAGAATCACGAATGCTCTTTCGTGATTCATCATCTAGCTTTATGCTGTTTAGGGCGTCGTCGCCGTTGACTGCGCAGTTTCTTTCCGGAAGTCATGATTCCAATTCGCCTCTATGAAATGATCTTGGGTGGAGCATGCGCCTTGCTGGCCGCGTATCTGCTGCTCCGTCGTAAGCCCAAAGGTCCGGATGAAGTGGAACGAGAGCGCCGCGCTTGGCTCGACCGCGTCGGCCGCATTACCGACGGCACCGTCATCGACGTTCAGGAAATGCAGCCCGAGGGGCGCAAGCCTGCAACGTTCCTAATCTTTCAGTACGACGTGGCCGGCGTATCCTACGAAGCCTCGCAGGACGTCACCTACTTGCGGCAACTGATCAACCTGCACTCCTGCCGATTGGGCTTGCCAACGTCGGTGCGCTACGATCCCCAGAACCCAGGGAACTCTATTGTGGTCTCGGAGCGCTGGATGGGGTTGAGGCAGTAAAAAATCGTCGTCGGTCGTTAGTCTTTCGTCGTTGGCCGAAAACAATAAATCCAAAACAGGCGGACCCGCCTCTCATTTACAGGAATGCTGGGAGTGGTACACGCCAACGACCAATGACAAACGACCAACGACGGCTTTTAGCTTCCCGCGGCGAATCCGCCACTATGGGCCAAAGTGAGCCGCAGGAACTTATGGGGATTCACTGGAGTGTCATTAATGCGGACTTCGTAGTGCAGGTGTGGACCGGTGCTGCGACCGCTCAGCCCGACATAGCCAATCGTATCGCCCCGGCGCACAAACTGTCCGGGAACGACCGCATAGCTGGCAAGATGGCCGTAGCGGGTGGTGATTCCGTGACCGTGGTCAAGCGCGATAGCCCGCCCATATCCACCCATAAAGTCAGCGAAAGTAACCACGCCATCCGCTGGGGCGACGACCGGCTGACCGTAGGAAGCCGAGATGTCGATTCCACTATGGAACGCACCCTCGCCGTTAAACGGATCGGTTCGCTCTCCGAAAGATCCCGTCACCGGACCTTCTACCGGCCAAAGGTTGGGAGCAGAATTGGCTCGGAGCCAGTCCGCTGTTGTCACATTGCGCGTAAGGCCGAGAGAGATCCCAGTCGCGGCGGCGCCGCTTAGAGCGGTGTCTTTCAGGGCATAAAGCCGATCGATGGAAGAACTAACTTGGGCGTCCTGAATGTGATCCGAAGCTTCTGATACCAGAGTAGGCTCCGACTTCAAACCGTAGAGGGAAGAAACTTCGCTAGCCAGTGACCCCAGCGACGCGACCTGAATGTCTCGTTCCTGCGCGACCTGCTCCAGCCGCGAATAGCGATTTTTCAGCTCGTCTTTTTGAGTCCGCAGCTCATTAAAGCGGGAGACCTTCAGAAGCATTCGCATGTAGGAACTGGCAATTCCGGTGAGGCTCAGGACCCCGATTGCCGCTCCCACAACTAATACGTACAAATAGTGAACTGGGATGGGTATCTTACGGAGTTGCCCATCGTCGCCACGCGCTACGAAAAGTATGTAAAAACGTTTACGCAATATTTCCCCTTCGTTAAGTAATCGGATCGACTATCCCGGCAGGTTCGCCGTATAGATCCTATCGCCCGATCCCAGCTGCGATCCTGCCTTTTCCGCTTTGGGAATAAGGTCAGTAAATCGCTCCGTCCTACCGGAACCAGGGTCAGGCCCGAAATCACTGTGCCTGCAATCCTAACCGCATACGGCACTTAGCTCGGCCAGAGTTTTTTGGAAGCAGCTTCGCAACGGTACCAAAGTAGATTCGTCCTGTCAACGACTCAGGGGGTTACGAAAGGCAGGCCGAGCCTACGGTACCTGGACGGGTTACCGGCGGTAAACTTCTGCAGTGTAAAGAACAATCCCGCGTGGTCTAAGGGTTGCGCCAGCAACACCCACCAGTCGCAGGCATTTGTTGGATGGATCGCAGCCGGCAGCGGTTGCCTTTATTCTCCATCTCAGCGGTTACCCCACATTTTCACCGCACCCGAGCCTTTCGGCTTGTATATGATTGATCCGCCTTGCCTCTCGCCGAAAAACTGCTGATCTCTCGTATCCGAAGTCGCGCAACTCGAAGAAAAGGGATTGCAGCGGGCATCGGGGATGACTGTGCCGTCCTACAAATCCCGGCGGGTCACCAAGCGTTGGTTACTACCGATTTCAGCCTGGAAGGGATTCACTTCCGCCGCGAGTGGCATCCCCCTGAAGTCGTCGGGCATCGCTGCCTGACCCGCGGCCTTAGCGACATCGCTGCCATGGGAGGCACGCCCGTCGCCGCATTCTTGTCGCTCGCCCTGCCTCAAAACCTGCACCAGCCCTGGGTTGACCGGTTCATCAAAGGCTTGCTCAGACTGGCTGACCGATTCAACGTGACCCTCGCGGGTGGAGACGCAGCACAAAGCCCTGGCGGGATTCTGGCCGACGTTGTAGTCGTCGGATCGATTCCAAAAGGGAAAGCAATCCGGCGCTCAGGTGCCCGCTCGGGAGACAGAATTTACGTAACCGGCACGCTCGGAGGCGCCACCGCCGCGCTGAAGTTGCTATTCGCTGGCAAGAAACTTCGGCAGGCTGATTTCCCCCGGCACTTCCATCCCGTGCCTCGAATCGAGGTTGGCCAGTTTCTACTGGAAAAAGGTCTTGCCTCGGCCATGATCGATCTCAGCGACGGCCTTTCCACCGACCTCGGGCATATCTGCGAAGAGAGCGGTGTTGGCGCGGAGATCCAGGCTCCGGCGATACCTCTTGCCAGCGTCGGGAGGCCAGCTCACGAAGTCGATTTGCAACTCGCCCTGCATGGCGGTGACGACTACGAACTGCTTTTCGCCGCCCCTCGTGGCAAGCAAGTCCCTCCCCGAATCGCGGGCGTCGACATCACCCAAATTGGCCACGTCACGCGCCAAAAGCACATCATCCTCATGAATAACCAAGGCGTGGGAACAGAACTCCATCCGCAAGGCTGGGAACACTTCAAGCATTGACCCTGAAGCCTGAAGCCTGAGGCCCGAAGCCTGAGGCCCGAGGAGTGTTCCCATGTGACTTTCGTGCTACGACAGCCTCATCTTCTTCTATCGCTGGTCGCTCGACCGGTCTAGAGTGTTCTTATGTTCCTTCGACTTTCCATTCTCCCGGCTGCGTTGTGCCTCCTAAGCGTCACGCTGAGCGCCCAAGCCGCGTCCCTGCCTCCGGTGGCCAAGCCCGCCGTCGACAACGCCTTCGTACAGAAACAATTTGGATCGACTTGCTCCCTCATCGGAATCGAGCCGCTCATCGCCGACCTGGACAGCGACGGCATTGAAGACATTGTCATCCCGGCCCGCTGCACCAATCCAATGATGGACCAGGTCGAAGATAGCTTCGTCGTCGTCGATCCCTACAACAGCTTCTTCGGTTACGGCAACCCCAAGATCACTACGCAATTTTCTTCGGACGATCCGGAACATCGCGGATACTCTCTGTTGGTGATTCATGGAGCCGGCACCGAGGCCTGGCACTCAGCCACTCCCAAAGCCAAGTTCATCATCATAAATCTGCCCTTCAAACAGGTCGTGGTGAAGAAACTGGCCATCAAGAAAAAAAGATTGATCATGGGAATCTTTGCCGAAGAGACTGGCGGCGATCAGGCAACTTCCGTAGTTTTCTGGGATGGCAGGAAATATAAATACCAGCCGCTCGGTTCCAGCATGGAGTAATCTTCGAATCATGTGGGGACAGCCACTCTCGCCTGTCCTGCCTAGCGAAGCTCGGCCGTCTCACCCATCTCGATCTGCCAAGTGATTTTCTGATCCTCGCAACCCGCTATAATTCTCCCGCCATGAACCTCGAACAGAAACTGGCGGAACTGAAGAAGCGCGACCACCTGGCCGAAGACGGCGGCGGCGAGCGGCGCCGTGAAAAACAGCACAAGGAAGGCAAAATGTCGGCCCGGGAGCGCATCGAGTTCCTGCTCGACGAAGCCACATTCGAAGAGACCGACAAACTAGTCACCCATCGCTGCAATGACTTCGGCATGGCCGAGCAAAAATTCTACGGCGATGGCTTCATTACGGGATACGGCCGCATCGAAGGCCGCCTGGTGTTTGTCTTCGCCCAGGATTTCACAGTCTTCGGAGGATCACTCTCCGAGGCCAATGCCGCCAAGATCGTGAAGGTCATGGACCTGGCTGCAAAAATGGGAGCACCCATGATCGGCCTCAACGACTCCGGCGGTGCCCGCATTCAGGAAGGTGTAATGTCGCTGGCGGGCTACGCTGACATCTTCTTAAGAAATACGCTGTATAGCGGAGTCGTTCCCCAGATTTCCGCCATCATGGGCCCATGCGCCGGAGGCGCAGTCTACTCGCCCGCGATTACCGACTTTATTCTGATGGTTGACAAGACTTCCTACATGTTCATCACCGGTCCCGACGTAATTAAAACGGTCACCCACGAGGAAGTCACTAAAGACCAACTAGGCGGCGCAGAGACCCACAACGAAACTTCAGGGGTGGCCCACTTCAAAGCGCACGACGATGCCGAGTGCCTGTCGATGGTCCGGGAACTTCTCAGCTTCATGCCTTCGAACAATCTCGATGATCCGCCACGCAAGCCCTGCACCGATCCCATCGATCGAGCCGATGCAGCGCTGGACAAGATTGTCCCTGACCAATCGAATCTGCCCTACGACATCAAAGACGTAATCCACGCCGTGGTGGACGACGAGTATTTTTTCGAAGTCCAGGAACACTACGCAAAAAATATCGTTATAGGATTCGCACGCCTGAATGGAAAGCCGGTCGGGATCGTAGCCAACCAACCAGCGTTTCTTGCCGGCACTCTGGACATCAGCGCCTCGATAAAAGGCGCCCGCTTCGTCCGCTTCTGCGACTGCTTCAATATCCCGCTGGTGACCTTTGAAGACGTTCCCGGATTCCTCCCCGGAACCAATCAGGAATATGGAGGCATCATCAAACACGGTGCCAAGCTGCTATTTGCCTTCGCCGAAGCCACGGTCCCAAAGGTGACCGTCATAACTCGCAAAGCCTACGGCGGAGCCTATTGCGTCATGGCTTCGAAACACATTCGCACCGACGTAAACTATGCCTGGCCCACGGCGGAGATCGCAGTCATGGGCCCGGAAGGCGCGGTGGACATCGTCTACAAGCGCGAATTGGAGAACGCCGCGAACCGGGTAGAGGCGCGCCAAAAAAAGATCGAAGAATTCCGCGAGCGCTTCGCCAACCCCTACGTAGCCGCCGACCGCGGCTTCGTCGACGCCGTGATCCAACCCCGCGAAACCCGCAAAAAACTAATCCAAGCCCTGGAGATGCTGGAAACCAAGCGTGACAAGAATCCCCCGAAAAAGCACGGCAACATTCCGTTGTAAGGCACGAGAGCGGACACTCCTGTCCGCTGCCTCCAAGGTTGAATTTCATTTCAAGATGCGTCTCAGGAACAAGAGGACAACGGTCACTGAACCTACAGAGTGTGCAGATACGCCAGCAGATCGTTGATTTGTTGCTGACTGAGGACCTGGGCGTAGCCGGGCATTTTGTTCCGCCCCATACGAACGATGTCAGTGACCCGATCGTCATTGGCGGGCATTCCACTCGTCGGCAGGTATTGCCGCTGGAACACGCCTTTCATGCTTGGCCCCTGCCGCCCACGCGAAGAGTAAGGCGCATGGCACCGGTCGCAATAGTTGTCATAGATCCGGCGCCCCGCGATCTGCTGCGGATTAAGTCCAAGTTCCGCATCGCTCTTGCGCCGTTGCACCTCGCAACCAGTCAGCACCACGATAGAGAACAGGAAACAAACAGCAATCAGTTTCAGATTCCCAATTCTGGTCTCCCGCTTGAAGACCCGCTTGAAGAAAAGATGAATGCGAAATTGCTCCATTTGTCCGTCGAAACCCGAAATTAAACCGCTACAATAATAAAGCAAAGCCATGCCCAGCGCGGGTACCGACGTGACGCCAAAACGAGTGACGGTAAAACGAGTCTACGAACAACCCGCCCGCGGGGATGGGACGCGTGTGCTGGTCGACCGCCTCTGGCCACGCGGCCTGAGTAAAGCTCGCGCCGCAGTGGATCAATGGCTGCGCGACTTAGCCCCCTCGGACGCTCTGCGCAAGTGGTTCCATGCCCACCCCGAAGCGTGGCAGGTATTCCGCAAACGTTATCTCAAAGAGCTGGCCCGGCCAGAATCTGCGGTGGCACTCAACGAACTCTATCGTTTGGCCAATCGACGAAAGAAGCTGACTTTACTTTTCGCGTCCAGGAATGAAGAAAAAAACAACGCCGTGGTTCTAAAAGATCTCCTGGACGGAATGCGCAAGCCCCCAACCGGCACCGGCCCCGGAGGAGTTCGAGCAGTCCGCGACCGTCAAGTAAAAAGCATACGGAGATGAAAGGGATCTCCGTGAAAAAGCGGCTTCTAAGTCACGTCCTAATTGCTAAGAACTACTTCTCATCCACAATCGCTTCCACAACGCTGTCGATCGCATCGAGAACGCGTTTGTTAGGAATGTTGAAATTGTTGGTGAGAATGGAAAACGCGATTTGCTGACCGCGAACTGTCGTCGCATAACCGGAGAGCGCTTTGACTCCGCCGAGCGAGCCAGTCTTGGCGTAAACATGCGTCCGCGGATCAAGATTCGGGAAGCGATCCGCCAGGGAACCGTCGATCCCGGCGACCGGCAGCGTTCCCCGAAAACTGGCGCCCCACGACTGGCTCGCGGCATAGCGCAACAGTTGCACAACTGCGTGGGGCGTCACCAGATTTTGACGGGAGAGGCCGGAGCCGTCGTAAAAGCGATATTGGTCGCCGGGCACGCCGGCCTGGTTCAGAAAGCCGCGCAGCACTTCAAGCCCGCCTTCGACGGTACCCGCGGTTCCTTTCTCTCGGCCCAACAAGCGCAGCAGAATTTCCGCATGCAGATTCTGGCTGACCTTGTTGATCACCCGCACATCTTCGATCAGCGGCTTGGACTGGTAGCTGGCGAGCACGAGCGGCTGATTGGGTAATGTGCGCGAAGGTTCATCACCTCCGCGGGCCGGCGCAGAAGCCGTGACCGTGAAAGTGGAAAGACTGGCCAATTCGGTGTGCCGCGTGCGCTGTTTGCCGTAGACAACGATGCCACGGTTTTCCAGTAATTGGTGGAAGAGCACGGCGGCGAATTCAGCAGGGTCTTCGATGGCGAGAGCTTCGTTGGTACCGCCATCATCCAGCGGGACGTTGCCCCATAGGGTAACCAACGTGGACCCGGGTTCGCGGTTGATGAAAATTTTGCGGCCTGTCCCCGCAGGCGTAGTGATGATGCGATTGTCGATGCGATAGTAATCGGCGAAAGGCGTGATGTTGACGAAGGCATGCTCGCCAGCGCGATCTGCGGGAAGAATATTCACGAATACTACGTTGTCGTTGATAGTGAGTGCGGAGACTGGCGCGCCATCGGCGAGAACCAGGTCGTCCTGACTCCAACCTTCGCCGTAGCGCTCGAAGGCGAAGTAGGAGTCGTCGGCGATGATGTTGCCATCGACATACTTAACGCCTTTCTGGACCAACGCGTCGGCAAGTTGCTCGAGCACTTGAATGGGATGATCGTTGCGCGCGGTACGCAGGTTGTAAGGCAATTCGCGGCCGGAAAGATTGGGATCGCCGCGGCCAACCAGCACGAGGTCGCCGGTAAGGCGTCCATATTTGTCGAGAACTCCACTGGTTTCGACGGTGGTGCGCGACGTGTAATCTGGCCCGATCAGCGCGAGCGCGGCGGCAGTGGTAAACAGCTTGGTGTTGGAAGCCGGTGTGAAAAGCTTGTCCGCGTTCTGGGCGTAAATGATTTTTCCGTTGTCGAGTGAGACTACTTCGATGCCCCAGAATCCGCGGGCGAGATCGGGGGTGGAGACGATTGTGTCAATGCGTTTGGCAACAGAGTTATGCGAGGCGGCGGGAAGTTGTGGCGCCAGCAGCAGGCAAAAAACGATCGCGAAATACGCGCGTTTTCGATGCATCCAAGTAGACCGATTGTAGCACTGGCTTGCGCGGGTTTTTGCGCCGTTCCTCTTGTGGCATTGTTCGTGATCCAACATTTTCACTTCATCAACCACAAAGGGCACAAAGGTACACAAAGGAAACCCTCAAAATGTTTCTGTTGAGACGCAGTTTAGATTCATGCGTCATTGGCTCTTCAGGGCATCGAGGGATGCTCTTGCTTCGTTTAGCGTGGGATCAAGGTCTAACGCCTGTTTATAGGCGACGCGGGCGTCGGAAAGCTTGCCCATTTCCTGCAAGAGTATCGCCAGCTGCAGGTATCGCGGAGCTGAAGGCACACCGCCCGCATCCCGCGAAATCCGCTCGACCATCGCCGGGCCTTGCGTGGGGTCGGCCTGTAACGCCAGCCGGTAGTTCTCGCGCACCTTTGCATAGTCTCCGAGCTGATCGTAGATGGTCGCGATGCTTTCGTAGCAGCGAGCCTTGATCGTGGGATCGGCGGTCACCTGAATCGTGGATTCGTACTCTGCGATGGCGTCGGTCGGGCGTTCGGATTCCAGAAGAGCGGCGGCCAGGTTCACGTGCCGGAACGGATCCCCCGGGTTGAGGCTGGCAGCTTCCTCGAAGCCAGCGATTGCTTCTTGCGGCCGGCCAAGCTGCATCAGCGTCTTGCTCAGGTTTTCGTTGGCGACTACGTTATGTTTCGTAGCCTTGACTGTATGCGACCACAGATCGTAGTCGCTCTGCCAATAGCCGATTTGGCGCCAAGTCAAAAAGGACAGCACCGCCAAAATCGCGACAGCGATCGCGGCGCGCAATGGAAGATTGATTTGTCTGCGGTCAGCCGCATCAGCAACGCCCCAGACGAGCATCACAAAAATTCCGATCAATGGAAGGTACGCGTAGCGGTCGGCCATGGCCTGATCGCCGACTTGGACGAGTCCGATCACAGGCACCAAGGTTCCCAGATACCAGAGCCAGCCAGTTGCCAGATATGGGCGAGCCCGGTGCTGCTTCCACACCAGGCCGCTCACGCTTATAAGAAACAGCACCGCCAAGCCGAGTTGCCACGCTGGGCGTCCCTCTCTTGGATAAGGATAGAGAAACGCGAGGTGCACAGGCCAGAACGCATTCCATACGTACGATGCGTAGGAGTAAATGGCATTTGCCAGCCGTCCCGCAAAGGGATAGATCTCGAAAGATTGAATCGCTTGTGCCCGCTGCGCGATGATGGTGATCGAGGCGCTGCCGATGCAGAGAACTAATAGCGGCAGTTTTTCGAGGACCAGCCGCAAGAATTGGAACTGAGATACGGGAAATACTCTCTCCGGAGCCACATTTTGTGATCGGGCTTTGCGATTGCGTGCTTTCACAGCAGGCGATAAAGGCTGGTCCCACCCCTGGATTCTTTGCAGCGGCCAGAAGTCGATCAGCAAAAGCACAAACGGAAGCGTGATGACCATGGGCTTCGCCGCGAGTCCAACGGCGAACAGCGCGGCTACTGCCAGATAGCGCTTTACATCCGGTTTTCTGCTGTACCAGCCATAGGCTCCGAGAGTAAACAGGAAAAACAGAGTGCTTAGCAGATTCTTGCGCTCGGCGATCCAGGCGACGGATTCCACGTTGAGCGGATGCAGGGCGAATAAAGCGGCGACCATCAAGCTCCGCCCTTTCGCCCCGGTGGCGTACAGCAGTAAAAGGAAGAGCACCACGACATTGAGCGCGTGCAGCAGAATGTTCGTAGCATGATGGCCCACGGGATTCGGACCGAAGAGCTGACAATCCAGCGCGTGGGAAAGCCAGGTGAGCGGATGCCAGTTCTGTGCTGCCGTGGCGGTCAAGGCCCAGGTAAAAGTGTTCCAGGTCAGTCCTGCTTGAACGTGAGGGTTTTCGGTGACGTAATTTTGATCGTCCACATGCAGGAACGGACCGCGCGCAGCGCGGCTGTAAATGGCTGCGGTTCCGACGGCGAGGCAGAGGCAGGCAACGACGGCAAAATAGGAATGCTTTCGATCCATTTCGTCGGCGTGATTGTAGCATCGGGCTGGTCAGCGGTGGGTCGAAGGAAGTTCTCTCTGGAGCACTGCAGGCGGGCGCATGATGCCCTCGCGACAGCCGGCAACATGCCGGCGCAACTAATTCTTGTTCTGGGCCAGGTTGTTGAGGAATTCTTTCGGTTCGGATTGGCTCGGATCCAGTTTGAGGGCTTGCTCGTAGGCGACGCGGGCTTCGGACAGCTTGCCGGTTTCTTGCAGCAGGATTCCAAGCTCTACGTAACGGGCAGCGGAAGGCTGAACGGCAACGCTCTGGGTCAGCCAATTGGTCATTTCTGCGCTGCGCTGAGGGGTAACCTTCAAGGCCTGCTGGTAACTTTCGCGCACTTTGCCGTAATCTCCGAGCGCATCATAAACCGCGGCGAGGCTCTCGTAGAAGTGGGACTGCATTGCGGGATCAGAAGCCAGCGAAATGGCAGTCTCGTATTCTGCAATAGCGTCCTGCAGGCGGTCACTCTCCACCAAGCCGACGGCCAGATTGCCATGCCTGACCGGGTCTGCCGGAAGAAGCTCGGCGGATTTCTCAAGAAACGGCAGGGCTTCCTCGGCGCGGCCCATCTTCTGCAGCGCATCGCCAAGGTTGCTGATACCCAGGGCATTGTCGGGGGCCACGTCCAAATCACGTGCCCAGAGATCGTACTCGCTACGCCAATAGTGGATCTGGCGAACAGTTAGGAATGACAGAATGGCGAGAATGATTGCGGCAGTTGCAATGCGCCATTGGGGAGCGATTTGTTTTTTGTCCACCCAGTCCGCAGAGCTCCAGACCACCATCACGAAAATTCCGATGAGTGGGATGTAAGCATAGCGATCGGCCATGGCCTGATTGCCGACCTGTACCAGCCCAATCACAGGCACCAGTGTTCCGAGATACCAAAGCCATCCGGTTAAAAGATAGGGACGGTTTGAGCGCTGAGTCCACACCAGAATACTTATGCCCGCGAGGACGAGCGCGGCCACTGCGACCTGCCAGCCCGCGAGCGCGTTGCCGGGATGGGGGTAGTACACGGCCAGTCCCGTGGGCCAGAATGCTTTCCACAGGTACATGGCGTAAGCGTAGACAGCGTTCTCGAATCGAACGTCAAGTGGAAACCGTTCCAGGGTCTGGATGGCGACGGCTCGCTGGGCAATTATGGTGAGCACAGCGCTGGCGGCGCAGAATGCAAGGAGAGGCAATTTTTCCAGAACCAGCCGCGAGAACGACGCCTGGGTGAAGGTGAATTTCGGCTCCGAGACGGAACCTTTGAATCCCACTTTTTCATTCTTCTTGCGGCCTGAACGGCTTGGTGGAGACGTTTGGTCCCAGCCCTGAATTCGTCTCAATGGCCAGAAGTCGAGTAGCAAAAGCACGAACGGGAGAGTGATGACCATCGGCTTCGCGGCCAGTCCGAGAACGAATAATGCGGCCAGAGCAAGGTAACGTTTGACGTTCGGGTTGCGAGCGTACCAACCGTAGGCGCCAAGTGCGAGCAGGAAAAAGAGCGTGCTCAGAACGTTCTTGCGTTCCGCGATCCAGGCCACGGATTCCACGTTGAGAGGATGCAAAGCGAACAATGCAGCAACAAATAAACTGCGCCCCATTGCGCCCGTTGCGTACAGCAACAAGAGAAACAGAATCACCACGTCCAGTACATGAAGCAAGAGATTCGTGACGTGATGGCCGGCCGGTTTCAGTCCGTAGAGTTGGCAATCCAGAGCATGGGAGAGCCAGGTGAGGGGATGCCAATTTTGTGCGTAGCCTGCGTTAAAAGACCAGAGAAAGACCTTCCAACTCAGTCCCGCCTGTATGACGGCATTGTTCGTGACATAATATTGATCATCGAAATCGACAAAAGGGTGGCGCACCACGGGGCTATAAAGAGCCAAAGTGACAACGACCAGAAACAGGCAGGAGACGATGATGAGACGTTTGCCTCTTCGATCCATGGGATGGTTGGCTGTGGCCTCTGGCACGGTCGGCGAAATCCGGCGTTTGGCGCATGCGCGCTCGCGTAGCTACGGGCGTTAGTGTTCCTCGCCTCCGCTGGACTGCGCTTGTTCTGAACCTGCTGCACTCCCGAAGTAGACGTCATTCAACCATGGTTTGACAGACTTTTTAAGCGAGTCGACCGCGGCCTGCGTGCGTTGTCCAGTAACGAGTCTCTTGGCATCGCTTTCGGACATCACCTGCTGCGAAACTACCTTAAAGATGTGCCACGCTTCTTTGCCCGAGATGAGTTTCGAGACCTGACCCGGTTGCAACGCGAACACCTCCGCCTGGGTGCCTCCCAGTTCAGAGCGGGTGACTACACCCATGTCGGCGTCTGGGGCGTTATCGGGATCGCCCGCGACCGTGTAAGCCTCCTCCTGCAACGTTGCGAAATCCCCGCCGGCAACTGCCTGGCTGTAAATCTTCTCTGCCTCCGCCTTCATTGCGGCTTCATCGGCGGCAGGGTCCACCTTCGCTTGAGGCGTCGATCCTGATGGGGAAGGATGCGACTTCTGCTTTGGAATGGAAATTTGCAACAGCTCGACCTGCTCGAAGTCGGCGGCGTGCTCCTTGTAATATTTCGCGAATTCCGCATCGCTCATGTCTGACTGCCGAGCCAGGCGCTCGTTCAAGGCGCGAGCCAGCACCTGCAAGTAGGTAAACTTCAAAATCTCGTCAAAATGCGGCTCTTTATCGATGCCGAGTTCGCGAGCTTCGCGAGCGAAGAGGAGTTGCTCGGAGTAGAAGCGGGCAAGTTCGGCGGTAGCGTGAGGAGGCTGGTTTGGAGCAACCACGCTGGCGAGCGTTTCAAACTGCGCGCGGGTGATGATCGTGCGGCAGCTTGGGTTCAAAGCGACGCTTGAGCTGGTCGCTTTTGAAATGGTTGAACCCGGCGTTTTGGATGCCGCGTCCGGCTCGGCTATCGAATAAGAATCGCTGCCGCAAAGGCCATCGATTGTGATTACAGCAGCGTCCGGCGGAACATTGCTGGACGATGAGTGCCCCGATTTATCGCCTGGCGTGGCATTTCCCGCTGGCACGGCTTGGGCATGGACAGACGTTAGTCCCAGCGCGAGCAACGTGAACGGCATGAAAACGAGCCACCAGTAACGCATTAGAATGCTACCTCCAACAGAGAACCTGAAATGCTAACACAGCTATGATGGGGCTTCGATCTGACCAGATGGCAAGGAGAAAATTTCGCAGCAATAAAACTGGATAAGATTTTCTCTGCGCGTGAATCCGGCAAGAAAAAAAACAGGCCGCTAGTCACAGCGGCCTGCTCGGACTCACAGTAAAACTTCGAACCAACTAGTTAATCTCAAATGCAGCACCATTGACGGCGCCGGTCGCGTTACTCCAAACAGTACCCTTCTTGGTGCAGGTGTCGCTAACCTGGAACCACAAAGGACTGGTCAGATCGCTGTTTGAAACCATCCAGAGCAGCACCACGGTCGGAGCTGGTTCAGTCTCACACAGGAAGTAGGTCTTGCCCTTCGCGAAGGTAACCGGTTTTGCCCCTTTCGCGAGCGTGTAACTGATGGTCTTAATCGACGGGTAATCCGGGATGGCGCCGTGCTGGACCAACTTGGCGAGTTCCGTGGTCGGGCCGACGGTTGCATTGCCGTGCAACAGGTAGGCTGACATTTTGCCACCTTTTACGGCGGTGTAATTGGTATTGGGTGACAGGGCTTTGACAAACTTGGTGTTTGCCTTGGCGCTGAAACCCATGGCGATAGTCTGACCTGGTCCGTCTGCCGCGGCTGATCCCGAGATGTAGTATCCGGAGCCTGTGTTATAGCTGGTGCAACCCGTGCCGCAGTTCGTGAAAAGGGCTGCCGGCGGTAACACTGGCTGGCCGTGCAGACCACTTACACCGGCGACCCCGCCTTTTACAAAGTTGTCTTGCGCCGCCGCTACCGAAACCACCAGCAGAGCCAGCCCCAAGCCGAAAAGACAATTACGTAGCATCTTCTTCACTATAGTCCTCCTGAGTTTTTTTACTTTCAACGGTGTCGGGTCTACTCTTGTTATTCAAAGCCGATATAGCCCGCGGACATGCATCCTATCCTGACTAGAGTCAAAGTCAAGTGAAATTCGGGCGCGAAGATGAAATTTGTTCGCCAAGAGATCAACGGTTGCACATTCTTGCGCTTATTGTGCAAATGCACTTCATTGCTGTGTATTTGGCGATCTTAGGGGCCCGCCCTTATCACTCCTGGCGAGATGTTGTCGCGCGGACGCTCAGAAATCCGACAAGGTTTAGAATCGGGCTATGCGCCCGGTTTTTGTATGGAATCTAGGCTCGCGCTCATTGCAATTAGGAAAACGCACGCTTGTCATGGGCGTCATCAACGTCACTCCAGACTCATTTTCTGATGGCGGAGACCACTTTGACCGCGAGCACGCAGTTGAGCACGCGGTGCGTTTGCTGGAGGATGGCGCTGACATCATCGACGTCGGTGGAGAATCGACGCGTCCCGGAGCCAACGTTCTTTCTTCTGCGGAAACGGCCGCCAAGATTACTCCACCGGCAGGGCAGCCTTTTCCGGAGAAGCAGCCAGTCAGTGAGAAAGAAGAATTGGAACGAGTGATTCCTGTGATCGCAGCTCTCAAGCGAAAGCGTCCAGAGGCAGTTATCTCGGTGGATACCTACAAGGCAAATGTGGCGCGGGCGGCGGTCGAAGCGGGCGCCGAAATCGTCAACGATGTGAGCGGATTTCGCTGGGGTCCGCTGATGGTGAAGACGCTCGCGGGATTGAAATGCGGCGCCGTCCTGATGCACATGCGCGGGCGTCCAGAGGAGTGGCGTACTTTGCCGCCGGTACCCGATATCGTGACCCTGGTCAAACGGGAACTCCGGGCGTGGGCAGATGCTGCGCTGTTAGGAGGAGTCAAGAGGGAGCGGATTGTGCTCGATCCCGGATTTGGATTCGGAAAGAGCTTTCAGGAAAATTACCCTCTGCTCAAGCGCTTCGACGAGCTGCACGAGCTCCGGTATCCGTTGCTGGCGGGGATGTCGCGCAAGTCTTTCATCGGGCGTGCGCTGGCGGGGAATGGAAGCGACGCACCAGTCAGCGACCGGCTCTACGGCACACTCGCGGCGGAGACGGCGGTCATCCTCAAGGGAGCGCACATTGTCCGCACTCACGACGTGCGAGCTTGCGCGGACGCGGTGCGGATAGCGGATGTCGTGGTGAGTTAGGTGAGGTCTCGATCAACTATGAACAAGCGGAGTCCCTTCGCGTGCCTTTGTTTCCTTCGTGGTTCTCGCATTTGTACTGCATCAACCACAAAGGCCACGACGGTACACAAAGGAAGCCTTCTAAATGCCGTCACCTTGGCGAGTCGTGACGCGCTCTGTTGAGTCGCTTCAACACTGCTATAATGAAGAATTGCGCTCATGAGCGGGAAGCGTTTAGTGCGTTCGACCACGGTGCTTTGTGTCCGGCGTGACGGCCATGTGGTGATGGCTGGCGACGGGCAAGTCACGCTCGGCGAAGGCGTGATCAAACATACTGCCAAGAAAATCCGCCGTTTGTACCAGGACAAGATTCTGGCCGGGTTCGCGGGTTCGACTGCGGATGCATTTTCGCTATTCAGCCGTTTCGAAGCCAAGCTGGAGCAGTATCATGGCAACATCGGCCGGGGAGCGGTGGAACTGGCGAAGGATTGGCGGACGGACAAGTTCCTACGGCATCTGGAGGCGTTGCTGCTGGTCTCCGACAAGGAGCAGACTTTCCTGTTGAGCGGCCAGGGCGATGTGATCGAGCCGGATGGCGGGATAGCGGCCATCGGCAGCGGCGGGCCGTACGCGCAAGCCGCGGCGCAGGCGTTGGCGGCGCACACTCAACTCTCCGCCCACCAGATCGCGGAAGAAGCGATGAAGATTGCCGGCAACATGTGTATTTACACAAATGACAAAGTGACGATCGAAGAACTGTGACGGGCGGGAAGGCACGTGAGATAGGCTGGGGGAGTAAATGTGGGCAGTCCGCCAAAATCTTAGGCTTTGGCTGCCATCGTCCTGGTGGAGAGCTGGTCTTTCAACTCAGGTGATCCCTTTGTGGAAAGGCCACAAACGCCGCAGCGGAGAACGTAGTTGCTCCCGAGCGGGATTACGGGAATGAAAAACAGTGTGAACCATCTCTGCGATGCAACGACGTTTTGCATAGTCTGGCGCGCGCATTTGGAACACGCATGTTCCACTTGCCCGATTGACTTTGCCTTAGTTCTCATGCCAAACAGAAAAAACACAGTCGCAACTCCTCTCTAGAAAGGCCACAGCCTTTAGGCCCGATTAGGGCGGAGTGTAGCATTGAGCGACCCGGAATGCAGGGGTACGACGGTATCAGCACTTAGGGCATTAAGCTCTCGAAATTTATGGCTATTTATTTACCCGGAACCGTAGACGAAGAACAGATTGCTCTCGACGAACTCACACCGCGTGAGATCGTTGCCGAATTGGACAAACACGTCGTAGGACAGAAAGACGCCAAGCGCGCGGTGGCGATTGCGCTGCGGAACCGTATGCGGCGGCAGAAGCTCACACCGGATCTTGCCGAAGAAGTGATTCCCAAGAACATCATCATGATCGGTCCCACAGGCGTGGGCAAAACCGAGATCGCTCGCCGGCTGGCGAAGCTCGCCAACTCGCCTTTCCTCAAAGTAGAAGCGTCGAAATTCACTGAAGTCGGATATGTGGGGCGGGATGTTGAGTCCATGATCCGTGATTTGGTTGAGATCGCGATTGAGATGGTGCGTGAGGAAAAGCTTGAAGACGTGGCCGACAAGGCCGAATTGAATGCTGAGGAACGTTTGTTGGATATCCTCTTGCCACCGCCCGCTCCGGTTCGACCTCCAGAATCTCCACAGGCCGGGTTCGTCCTCGAAGGAACGACTTCATCTTCATTTGGTGAATCGCAGAGCCGTACCCGCGAGAAGCTTCGCCAGCAATTGCGCGAGGGCAAACTGGACGAACGCACAGTCGAAATCGATGTGCGCGAGCGTGCGTTCCCGTCGTTCGAAATCATCTCCAATCAGGGTGTCGAGGAGATGGACGTCAACATCAAAGACATGTTGCCCAACATCTTCGGACAGCGTACGAAGAAGCGGAAGATGAAGGTCAACGAAGCGTTTGAGTATTTGATCCAGGAAGAAGAGCAACGGTTGATCGATATGGATCAAGTAACACGCACAGCCATCGATCGCGTAGAGGATTCGGGCATCATCTTCCTCGACGAGATCGACAAGATTGCGGGACGGGAAAGCGGCCACGGACCCGACGTTTCGCGCGAAGGCGTGCAGCGCGACATCTTGCCCATCGTAGAAGGAACCACGGTGAATACCCGCTACGGCATGGTTCGTACTGACCACATTCTGTTTGTGGCAGCGGGAGCGTTCCACGTTTCCAAACCGAGCGATTTGATCCCGGAACTACAGGGCCGGTTTCCTATTCGTGTCGAATTGCAGTCGCTTACCATGGAAGACTTCATCCGGATTCTGACTGAACCAAAGTCCTCGCTGGTAAAGCAATACACCGCGCTACTCGAAACCGAAAGCGTGAAGCTCGAGTTCACCAAGGATGCGCTGGAAGAGATTGCGCGCTTCGCCTTCCGCGTCAACGAAGGCACGGAGAACATCGGAGCGCGCCGCCTGCATACCATCATGGAACGCGTCCTGGATGAGATCAGCTTCGACGCCCCGGATAAAAAGGGCGAACACTTTAAAGTTGACGCTGACTATGTCCGCCACATGCTGGCAGACATCGTAAAGGACCAGGATCTGTCGCGATATATTCTGTAGGGTTCGCAATCCATCTCCAAGGTTTTGTCCTTCTGATAACCTTGTTCTTCTGCCGATGAGGCAATCCATTGCGAAGCTCATGTTCTTGCTGTCTGGCACCGCTGCCCTTGTGAGCTGCGGCGTTCCCGGCATCCCTAAGCCTCCATCGTTGGATCTTCCCCAGCCGGTCACCGATCTTCGGGCGGTACGCAAGGGCGACAGCGTTTACCTTGATTGGACTGTGCCCACCGAAACTACGGATCGGCTCGCGGTGCGGCGCCTGGGCCCGACTCGGATTTGCAGAAGTCTGGATGCTGCGATCAGCGAGTGCGCGAATCCCGTTGGAGAAGTCCTTGCGCCGCAGCTTCCCGCGACAGGCCCTCGGCAAACTAAGTCCGCGAAGACTAGCGCGACTATGCAGGCGAACTACACAGATCGTCTTCCGCAAACACTCCTGGTCGAGAACTCTGGTGCGCGGATTTTCTACGCGGTTTCAGTGCTGAACAGCAAAGGCCGGACCGCTGGAATATCGAATGTCGTGCCAGTTCCGGCGGTACCAGCTTTGCCCCCGCCTTCCGACTTCCGGGCTCAAGTCACAGCGGAAGGCGTGATCTTGAGTTGGACGAAGACTCCTGTTGGGACCGAAACTCGCGGGTCGCGATATCTTTATCGCGTGTATCGTCGCCCGCAAGGCGGAAATACGGACACGGTCGTGGGAGAAGTACCGCTGGACGCTTTATCCGCCACGGAGCTTGTGGATCACAGCTTCGAGTGGGAGCAAACCTACTTGTATCGTGCGACCGTGGTCACTGTGATCCACGAAGAGGGAAAAGCCGAAACTCAGTTTGAAGGTGATGACACTCCTGCGGTGAGAATATTCGCTCACGATGTTTTTCCACCCGCTGTGCCCACTGGCCTGCAGGCAGTATTTTCGGGCGTAGGTCAGCAACCGTTCATCGATTTAATCTGGGCTCCGGATACCGATGCGGACCTTGCGGGTTACAACGTCTTCTGCCATGAAGCAGGCGCTGAGCCAGTGAAAATCAATGCAGCGCTGGTGAAGATGCCGGCGTTTCGCGACATGAATGTTGCGTCCGGGAAGACTTACCTCTATTCCGTTTCAGCCGTCGATGTACGTGGGAACGAAAGTGCGCGGTCGCAAGAGACGAGCGAGGCTGTACCATAAGGCAGCAGTTAGCAATTGGCACTTAGCATTTGGTTCTACGACTCAGCTAAGTGCTAAATGCCAAGTGCAAAAGGCTGGGTTCTTATGAAATATTGCGGGTTCCAACTTAACGGGCAATCTCATTACGGGTTGGTCGAGGCGGTCGCGGGTGCGGAGCAGATCACAAGACTGCTGTTGAAGCGGCCGGAGGAATCCGACGGCGACATCGAGGATCTGCCCTCCAAGCGCATGGATCCGCTTTCTTTGGCCGAAGCGAAGTTGCTCGCTCCGGTGCGTCCATCGAAGATTGTGTGTGTGGGCCGCAACTATCGCGAGCACGCCGCCGAGCTGGGCAATGAAGTACCGGTTGAGCCGTTGCTCTTCTTCAAACCACCATCGTCGTTACTCGCGCCGGGCGGCGAAATTCGTCGACCGAAGCTTTCGCAGCGGGTCGACTTCGAAGGGGAACTCGCGGTTGTAATGGGCAGGAAATGCTACAAACTGGGTGCGGACGAGGACGCACGGCCCTACATTCTCGGCTACACCTGCCTCGACGACGTGACGGCGCGCGATTTGCAAAACAAAGACGGTCAATGGACCCGCGCCAAGGGCTTCGACACCTTTTGCCCAGTCGGCCCGGTTGTGACCGACGAGATCAATCCGTGGACCGGGATTGGGGTTGAGACGCGAGTGAACGGAGCAGTCCGACAGCAGGGCAATACTCGGGATTTCATTTTTTCGCTCGGTGTCATCATTCGATACATTTCGCAGGCGATGACGCTTGTGCCCGGCGACTTGATCGCGACCGGTACGCCTAGTGGCGTTGGACCCGTGGTCGCAGGAGATGTGATTGAGGTCAGCGTCGAAGGCGTCGGGGTGCTGAGGAATTCGGTGGTCGACGAATAGATCTTTGTAAATGGGGACGGGCGCCCTTTCAACGAAACTTCTTCAGTCGCACTTGCACGTGCGTGCCATCAGGGAGTTTGCCGTCAAGTAATTCGATTTTTCCCTCTCGAACGACTCCGTCGAATTCCTGTTGCGCTTCTGGAACGCTTCCCGACGACGCTGGCGAGGGCGCCCGCGCCACACGGCCCATACCTTTATCCATGGCGGCGTTGGCCAAGCGGTCGGCTTCTTCGTTGTGTCCACGGAGAACGTGCCCTATGGAAAACCAGTCGAGTTTTGCAATCAATTCCTTGGCGCGTTCGTGGAGGTCTTGCAGAGCGGCGTTCCTCACTTTGTAGATGCCTTTGATTTGCCGTACCAGCAACTCTGAGTCGCTGATCACCTTGAGCGCCTTGTGGCCGTTGGCTACGGCATACTCCAGCGCGGCAATCAAGCCCTGATACTCCGCAAAATTGTTGGTTTGATGGCCGAGATATTCGCTCAGCGCGGCAACTTTTCGCCCGGCTTCATCTTGAATGAGGACGCCGTATCCGGACGGTCCGGGATTGCCGCGAGCGCCCCCGTCGCTGAAAGCAACGAGGTGGTGCGCAGGCGGGTTTTCGTGCGCGCTGAACAATTCCTTGGTAGCGCGAGGCGAGAAGTTTGAGGGCATGGCGAAAGTTTACACTGCGGTCATTGACTCTGCCGAGCTAAGCTCGGCCCAGACGCGCGTGACGGACGCCCTCCCTTATTTCAAATAGTGGTCGAACCATCCCGTCAGGCGATCGAGGACATCGCGGCGGTGTTCGGCTTGAAGGAACTCATGTCCTTCGCCAGGATAGATGACCAGTTGCGTTTGCACGCCCAGGGTTTTCAGCGCCCACCAGAATTCGCGAGATTGCGGCATTGGGCATTCTCCATCGTACTGGCCGACCAGCACGAGGGTGGGCGTTTTCACATTTTTTATGAACGTAATGGGCGCGCTCTTTGCATAGATCGCGGGATCGTCGTATACGGTCGCCCCGAAGTAGGGCGGCATCCATTCATCAATATCGTTTTGGCCATAGTAGCTTTGCCAGTTCGCCAGTCCGGCACCAGCCACAGCGGCGCGAAACCGGTTGGTCTGGGTCACGGCCCACATGGTCATGTAGCCGCCGTAACTCCAGCCCGTGATGCCGATGCGGTTGTTGTCGACCGGCAACGTTTTTACGACCTCGTCGACGCCCTTCAAAATATCCTGGAAATCGCCGTAGCCAAAATCCTTGACGTTCGCGGCGGTAAACTTTTCTCCTTGTCCGAAGCTGCCGCGAGGGTTCGGAAAGAGCAAAAAATATCCGTGAGCGGATAATTCGTAGGTGTTGAAGAACGCCTCAGGCCATCCGACATGGGCCTCCCCGGCCGGGCCGCCGTGCACGACCACAACCATGGGGTAGCGCTTGTTGGGATCGTAGTCGGTCGGATACATGAGCCACCCTTGAACCTTCATATCGCCATTTGACCAATGGAGGCTTTTCAGTTGCCCCCAGGCTGGACGAATGCCGTCATTTACACGAGTGACTTGCCTCCATTCTCCGATCGGGCCAGCCCAGATTTCGGGCGGGTTCGTGGATGAATTCCGAATTACTGCGGAAGACTCGCGATCTGTCGTGAGAGAAACCGTAGGTCCACCCTCAGCCTCCGTAGAGATGACGTCCGGTCCAGTCCACGCTACCGAAACTTTGCCGCTGGACAAATCGAGCCTGGAAATGCCGTCCAGACCATCAACGTTCTCGGTAAACAGAATTTTGCTTGGCGATTCCCAATAGAGCCACGAAGGTGAAGCAGCAATTGCAGGAGTCGCGTTGCGAGCATCCCCTCCGGTTGCGGACACGGTAAAAATGTCGCCACCGATCGAGCCCTCATCGCTCATGAGCCCGCCAATGAAAGCGATGGTCTTGCCATCAGGAGACCAACGCGGTACCGCGATCTGCAAAGAAGGCTTGTAAACCGGCTTGAGTTCTCCGTTTTCTGCGCTCAGCGTGTAGAGTTCGGCAACATACCAATTGGAATCGCCCGCGCCATGCGCCGCAATCGCAGCGAAACGCTTGCCGTCCGGGGACCAGTCGTACTGGTAAACGTACATGTCTGGCGGCGAGAGCTGGCGTACTTTGCCCGAGCCAACATCCACTAAGGTCAGCCGCTGTTCGTAAATCTTCTGATCGATGACCCCGGTCTCGGGCACCATGGGCATCAAGGGGCCAGCTACCCGCGGCGCATTCTCCGTAAACAAGAACGCCAGCGTCTTTTGGTCGGGAGACCATGCGGGATCGGCCAGGTAGCCCTTGAGGCTGGTCAGCTTGCGCGCGCCGCCACCCTCCACGTTCGCTGCGTAAAAATTCGATTGCCCCTCACCTTCAACATCGGAAAGAAAAGCCAGGTGTTTGCTGTCGGGCGACCAGGCGATAGTGTCCTCACTTGCGGCGTGAACATCGCTGGCCGCGGAAATACGTCTCGGCTTGGCGCCGGGAGACTTGAGGTCCTGAACGTAAATAGCGGATCCAGTCTCTGACGATTGCACCCACGCCACGCGACTTCCATCCGGTGAAATGGCCACTTGATTGAAGTCTCGGACGGCAGGGCTGGTTTGCGCGCATACACTAGCAACTACCACGAGGCAACCCAGTATCAGACCTGCCCGAAATGCGAGTCTTATCGACTTCCCACGGTTTGTCTTCATTTTTAAGTTTCCTCGAACCAGGTCATGAACGGAGCCAGCAGACTTGCAGGACGGGCTGTCTCATCCGCCCAGCCGGGCGAGGACGCCCGGCCTCCATCGGCGTTCGGGTTCATCTTCCGGCGGCCAGCCGGGTAGCTAAACGCGGCGGCAGGTCGGCGGCTAAGATACGATCCTGCGCCTTCTTCAGATTGTAGGGCACGCGGTAGAAAGCAACGATGCGGGCGTCAGAATCGTAGACGGCGAATCCCGCCCGCCAGTCGCCATCGCGCGGCTGTCCCACAGAACCGGGATTGACCAGATACGGCTGATTATTCTTGAGTGGAAATTCCGACATTTCGATTTGTCCGACCGTCTTGTAGGCGGGATGAATGGAGTTGATGTGATCGCCGTTCAACATAAAGCTTCCCTGCAAATGGGTATGCCCGAAGAAGGTCACCATGGTTGGAGCCACCATCAGCGGTTCCACCGCGTCGCCTACGGTCACTACGTATTCATCTTCATCGGCGGGCGATCCGTGTACGAATTGGGCATCCGGGAGTCCTTCAACCGCAATCGGCCCCTGCGGCAAGGAACGGAGCCACTCCAGATTTTCCCCGGTAAGCTGATCGTGCGTCCATGAGGAAGCCAGGGCGGCCACGGGATTGAAATCCTTGATGTCGATCAGGCCGCACACAGCTTTGTCGTGATTGCCGCGG
>DATHPO010000218.1:0-15138 GCA_035483835.1 Terriglobales bacterium | reverse complement strand
GTTCTCTTCCGCGGTAAGCGAATTGTCCGGCACGTCCATGGTCAAGCCGGTTTCCTGATCCGGCTCGTCCAGGCTGACGGTATTTTCCGGGCGCTGGTGCCGGGTATCGCGCGCATGATTCACCGCCAGATTGCTCGCGATCCGGTAGAGCCAGGTAGTGAACTTCGCGCTCGCTTCGTAATTTTCGCGAGAACGATACACTCGCAGAAACACTTCCTGCGCCAGATCCTCGGCTACGGCCGTGTTGTGGGCCATGCGATACATAAAGCTCAACATGGGCCGGCGATATTTCTGCACCAGATAATCGAAAGCTGATTCATCGCCAGCCTTCACCCGCAGCATGACTTGCGCGTCGCTCAATCCTTCACTGGATTGATCGCTCGCAACCTTCGCCTCCCCATGAGTGGGGACCGCTGCCATCGACAGCAATCCGCGATCTATGGCTATGCTGCTCACACCAGTTTGAACCCTTCCAGGGTCCGAAAGTTGCGCGTTGTCGCCGTCAGGAAAAGGCTGGGAAGTCCTCTCGGGAGAGGGATCTGGGGTTGCCTTCGCGGGGATGAATCGGTTTGGCATCCAGCACGGGACCAGGCCCGGAAGTCCTCCCGCGTGGCAGGATTTCCAAGGCTGCGGAACCATAGGCTATCATGGACAGGTCTACGAAAAAACTGTTTCTTTGCTACAATATAGCGGCTGATTCCAGCTTGGGCGCTTAACTCAGCGGTAGAGTGCCATCTTCACACGGTGGAAGTCATAGGTTCGAATCCTATAGCGCCCACCAGTAACCAACTGGTGTTACTGAGGTTATCCCATCCTCCATCCAGCCCATCCCTGACCGAGTACGCTGACTGGGTAAAGCCGCAGATTCAGATTAGAGTTCGGCACCCCTGCCGCAACTTTCATGATCTGGAAGGTTTTATATGAAGTGGGAATTCGGTAACTCGGCTAGAGATCTCAAAGATGAGGAAGACGTTGAGCGCTAACTCCGGAAAGACCGTTTTGGATACCATCCCTGCAGCTTGTGGGCAGAAGTTCCCTTTGAAGGCATTGATCGGGTGCTTGATCCTACTTTGTGCCGCGGCAGTCCTGTGCGCGCAGGATCACGGTATCAGCGCTGGCGGAAAATGGATGGAATACGATTCGCAGGACGAGATGACCCTGGTCAAATCGGCCAGATTCGAGCTCGATGCCGATAATTCATTGCCCGGAAGCCAGTCCACTCCCAAAGTCATACTCTTCTGCACCGGCGGCAAGCTGAAGCTGGCCGACTTTCGTCCGAACGCTGTGATTGCCCCGCCAAACCGTCCCGGCTTCTGGGGCCAACCTCAAATGGAGGTCACTGTACGCGTGGACAATTCCCACAGCAACCACGGTTGGAACTGGGTCAATGGCCATTTCCTCTCCATGGACAAAGGAACCACGCGCGAGATGCTCGGGGCGCAGGTATTCAAAGTAGAAATCCAGACGCCCCAGGGCCCGCAGATTGCAACCTTTTCGCCTGCGGACCTCGATCTTGCTCGGGTCAAGAAAGCCTGCGATCTTACTCCTCAAAAGCCTTAACCTTCCTTCACTGGGCTGTGGCCGGGATTGAGTGCTAGTCGGCGTTTGCCGTGCGTGGGGCCGTCACCGGGGCTGCCGCTCCAGACAACGTTGCCCACCCCCGGCGGGAAAGATCCCAGAAGATCAGATAGCCGGCAACCGCAGCAATCAGCAACAACGTGATTCCCCAGAACCATTGCTGGAAAACAATTTTACCGATGCCGAATAGACACCCGTACACCAGGATGACTCCCATCACCCAGTTGAACGCGTTGCCAGCCAAGTCGCGCACCTCTGGCAACTCGGGCACGAGACGGGCGATATGCTTCCATCCGTATACCGTCGGATGCACTCGCTTGTAGAAGCCCACCAGCGTCTGCTGCGACTCCGGTTTGGTAATAAAGGTCGCGATCACCCACGCGATGGTCGTGACAAATCCAGTGATTAGCGCGGTCTTCGCGTAAACCAGCGCCGTGTTTCCGGAAAATGAAATCCGACTCAGCCCGATCGTCATAGCCGCGGCCACCGCCATCGCCGAAATCTCGCTCCACGCGTTGATCCGCCACCAGTACCAGCGCAGAATGTAAACTGCGCCCGTTCCGAATCCAATATTCAAAACTAAATCCCAACCTTGATTGATCGAGGTCAACTGCATCGCGGTGTAGCCGCTGCCTAGGACCAGCAGCACAGTAAAAATCTTGCTGATCAACACATAGTGCCGTTCGGTCGCGCCGCGCACGAAAAAGCGCTTGTAAAGATCATTCACCAGATACGAGCTGCCCCAGTTCAACTGCGTTCCAATCGTAGACATGAAAGCAGCCAGAAACGCCGCCACCATCAACCCGCGCAAAGCGGGAGGAAGATAGTCGCGCAACACCATGACGTAGCCTTGCTCCGGGTTCTGCACAAAAGCTGCGCTCGGATGCAGCCCGCCATTCGGCGAATAAACCACGACTGCCACCAGACCTGTAATTACCCACGGCCAGGGCCGCAGCGCGTAGTGCGCAATGTTGAACCACAGGGTCGCACCCAGCGAATTTTTCTCATCCTTGGCGCTGAACATGCGCTGCGCCACGTATCCACCGCCGCCCGGCTCCGCTCCCGGATACCAGGCTAGCCACCACTGCATCCCCAGATAAACGATGAATGTAAGCACCGGCAGAGTCCAAAGCGCATTGGTGGTGAGTCCGCGATGAAAGTCAGGCAAAAACGCCACCGGATTCGCGGTCTCGACTCCAGTCGCGCGAACGTTGTTCTCGATCACCTGTAGATGCATCTGCAAAGCCTGCATCCCACCAATCTTCGTCACTGCGACCCAGGCCAGCACGATAATCATCGTCATCTTCAAGGCAAACTGAAACAAGTCGGTGACCAACACGCCCCAGAGGCCGCCGATAAACGTATAAAGCCCAGTAAACGGAATCAGGATGAAGATGCAGATCAGCACCGATGTGTAGCGCGGATCACCCAGCGTGTGCTGAAAAACGTGCCCGGCGATCGCCACCCGCAACACGCGCCCTTGAGCAATCACCGGGCCGAGCAAAACCGTAATGATGCTGACCATGGCCTGGGTCACCCATCCCAGGATGAAGCAGTTCATAAACAATCCCAGGTAGATGGCTTTGAATCCGCGCAGAAAAGCTGCTGGCTTTCCCCCATAACGAAGCTCGACCAACTGCACATCCGTCAACACCTCGGCCCGCCGCCAATAGCGCGCGAAAAAGAACACCGTCATCATTCCGCCGACGCACGATCCCCACCAGATCCAGTTTCCCGCGATGCCCTGCCGTGCCACCAATCCGCAAACCAGCAGGGGCGTGTCGGCGGCAAAAGTGGTGGCCACCATCGAAGTCCCCGCCAGCCACCACGAAACATCGCGGCCAGAGATGAAAAACTCTTCCGTGTTCCCACTCGCGCGACGCCGGTAGTAAAGCCCGATCAGCAGGTTGACCAGCAGGTATCCGACGATGACGATCCAATCCGTAGAGGTAAGGGGCATGAGTTCTCCGGTTAAGGGGACATTCTAACTGTTCACGCGTTGAGCGCCAGGGTAATCCTGCGATCGCGGTAAGAAGATCTTGTCCCCAGAATCGGGAAAGGAGTGTGGACACGAAGCGCAACTGGGTTGGGATTTGTGAAGACGGCAAGGCCGACGATGCCCCCAAACGAACTGGAGGCATCGACGCGCCCAACAATCGCAGTTGTCAGAAATGAGAGGATGCCATTACCAGCGAGGTTCGCGAGGCTGGCGAGCGTGGCCCTGGTAGTCGTCGCGTCCACCGCCGCTACCGCCTGAGCGCCCACCGCCGCCGGGACGTCCGCCGCCGCGGGGTCCGCCGGGGCCGCGATCGGTCTTCGGGCGGGCCTCGTTGATATTTAATGCGCGGCCGCCGAGTTCTTTTCCGTTCAGCGCTGCAATAGCTTTCTCGGCTTCGGCGGCATCCGCCATTTCGACGAACGCAAATCCTCGCGAACGCCCGGTGTCACGATCGGTGACCAGGCTGACTTGATCGACTTTGCCGTGGGGTTCGAATAACGTGCGCAGTTCCGCTTCCGTGGTGCTGTGAGGGAGGTTACCAACAAAAAGCTTCTTCATGGATTTCCTTTTTCTGGTGAGCCAACGCAAGACGTCAGGTTTCGTCGGCGGGTTAAGTGAGTCGCGTCGGAATGCAGAGCGCGCGCTTCGATGGAGAGCGTGTTGCCTCGCAGCTCAATGGAGCCAGTTGGTTCTTCCAGACGCGATTATGTCGTCCATCTTCTATCGCGTCTGAAGTCCGGACCTGATTATACCCGCTTGCCCCTGATAGCAATGGAAAATATGAAATTCGGGCCTGGGTTGATCAGGATGCACGATCCGTTTCGGAGCCGCCGCCGGCCCATGGCCACGTTACTTTGGGTAAATCGCGGACCGGTTAAAGTTGACTCATCTGATATACTATATTTGCGTTAGAACGAAATCGGTTGTCGAGCAGCTTCTTGCATACCAGCTAGTCCTGCCCTCAGTACCTCCGACTCGCACCAACGTAAATAATCTGAAAAGGATACAAGCAACAAAATGGCAGAACAAGGAACAGTAAAGTGGTTTAACGACGCCAAAGGCTACGGCTTCATCAGCCGGCAGACTGGCGAGGATGTATTTGTGCACTTCTCGGCCATCCAGGCTGGTGGTTTTCGCAGCCTGCAGGAGGGCCAGAGCGTAGAGTTCGAGGTCACCAAAGGGCCAAAGGGCTGGCAAGCTGAGAACGTTCGTCCTCTGTAAGTTGGCGGCGTTTTAACCAAAATTCGTGCCCGTCAACCGCAACAAGGGGCGGGCACGTTCTAAGAAAATAATCCGCACTCCGGGATGGAGTCCTCTTCATGCAGGCTGAGTCAAAGGGTTCATTCGCCGTTATCCGCTACAATCTACGCACTTATGAGTCCGGCGGCGTGATGGCCGTCATCAAAGGCCGGGAAAGCGCCGAAGCTGTTCTCAAACAGTTCGAACAGAGCCAGACCTCCGAAGACCGGCACATCGGCTGGCGCTACTTTCTCGAAAAGACCGACTTAAAAGCGGGAATGGATCCCGTAGAGGCCACCAACCTCCGCCAATCGCGTCTTGAAATCCGCGAAGCCGAAGCCTAGAGGTTAGGGATTTTCGGCTCTCAGATCCACAAAACCAACTTTCAACCTCAACATCCCATCAATGTCGACGCTCGGTCTCGAGCAGGATGGTGGCGAAGTTACGCCCTCCGAACGCGAATGCTTGCTGGATACGTCCGGTGACCGCCAATTTGGCTCCGCTGCCTGGAACGCCGTAGTTCTTGCTAAACACCCACATGGTTCCGGTGCCGTCGTCGAGTTGGAAAACTCCGGTTCCCACCGCTCCGAAGGAATCGGTAACCTGTCCTGCAATCGAGATCTCTTTGCCGGCGAAGCGCCCTGGATCTTGATTAATCTTGCCGATGCTCTCCCGGGGAGGGCATCCTGCCAGCAACAAACCCGCTAGACCTAACAGCAAGACAGAAAGGATTTTAGTGCTCGTTTTCGACACACCATTCTCCTGCGACGGTAGAAGATGAAGGCTGCAAGCTATAACCCGAATTTTCGCGGGAAGTTGTCCGAATGGCGCTTTCCGACCTAAAGTAAACATAACGGAGAGATCCCGTGACCATGCTCGAACATATCCGCAACCTTTTCTCTTATGACGACTGGGCCAATCGCGAAGTCCTGACTTCGCTGCAGGCTCTGGATGCCCCGCCAGGGCGCTCGGTCAAACTGCTGGCTCACATCCTTTCTGCCGAAAGGTTGTGGCTCGAACGGCTGCTCGCCCAGAAGCAAACCTTACCGGTTTGGCCGCTGTCTACGATCGCGCAGTGCAAGCTGGAAGTCGACCAACTCCCGGGTCTTTGGAGGAACTACCTGACGGCTGTCGGCGAGGCAGGCCTTGCCCGCTCGCTAACTTACAAGAACACGAAAGGTGAAAGCTTCAGCAGCCAGAAGCAAGATATCCTGCTGCACGTGGTCATGCATTCGGCCTATCATCGCGGCCAGATTGCCGCAGATATGCGCACCGCGGGATTCACTCCGCCTCATACCGATTTCATTCACGCGGTGCGGCAGGGATTCTTAGAGTAGGCAAGTAAAACGTGGCCAGCGCAACCGCCAGAAGGGTGATAGGCCACGAAGCCAGCGACGTGTACATGGGTAATTCGGCCGCGGACCGAAGCCTTGCCGCCGGGATCAGAAGCGAGCAAAGGGAGAGCATGACTGCAGCACTCCACTGCCATAGCTGGCATCCAAACGCTGCTTTCACCATGGCTCGCGGGACCAACCCCATCTTCCAGATAGTTTCACGCTGAGCCAACAAGACAAGTAGCGCGGGTATCATAAAGAGCTGATTGTATGCAGCCAGTTTGGGAATGATTACTAGGGTTACGCTGCTAACCCAGGCCAGGGCCCAAGCGAAATTCTCCGAGCCTGCGGGCGCCTTTCTCCATCGCCAGCAGAGGGCGAAGAGGAAGCCAAGCAGCATCGCCGAGAATAGCTTTGCCACAAACGATGGCAGCAATGCCCGCACGATCGACGGATCGGCTGCGTACGTTTGGTACGCAAGGGCGGCCCTCAGAAACTCACCGATCCAGTGCGGGTAAACCGCTTCGCTGGCGATCAGGAGCATCGCCATCGTCCCAACAAAGCTCCAGACAAGGGCTTTGCGTTCCCTCCAGCACCCCGTCGCCCACAGCACGAGCCAAAAGATAAGGAACCCCGAAAGCTGGGGCTTTATAGTGGAGAGTGCGAGAAGAAATCCACTTAGCAATAACCAGCCCCTGGCGGTAGCAGCGGCCGCGGCCGCCAGCAGCAAAACCACAAGGGCGGTCAGGTTTTGCATATGAAATTCTTGCACTGCCGGGAAACAGCTCACTGCGAGCACCATTCCTGAGACCGCCAGCAAGGGCCCGGGACGAAACCCGATAGCGTACATCCAGAGAGGAACACTGCATGCTATAGCGCTTAGCAAAAACCATCGGAACATTACCATCACCGTTTGAAAAGGTAAGGTTACGGTCGGCGCCAGGAAGAAGATGGCGTACAGCGGGTAGGCGAAGGCAACCTGATCTATGGGATCACCAGGCTTCGCCGGGTCCAGCGGCCTTCCGTAGTAGCCGGTCTGGATCTCGCGAGTCACTTCCGCACTATAGGGATTTCGCCCGTGCAGCAACAGTTCGCGAGCACCCAGCCACCACGAATAAAGATCGGAATTATTCCCGATGGGCCGCTTCACTGCGAGGGCATGCGCCGTGTACGCCGGTGCAGCAAAGTCTTCCGCCCAGTGCCACACGCCAAAGCAGACCAGGAGTGACACGGCCAGTACAAACTGGGAGAAGTGGCGACCCTGCGGGTTCAGTTTCACGTCTGCATTCTAACCGCAAGTTTCGAGCTGCTGTCGAATTGTCGCGGGATTGCGGCGGCGGGGAAAAGCATCGCCCGGGGGAACCCGCACCTGACAATGTTCTCGTCCCGTGTTATTTTCGGGTTGAACCACAAATATCATCGGGAGACCATGAAGAAACTTTTTGCGTTTGTTTGGGTGCTCTTTTTCGGGGGATTGCTTTCGGCTGCTGCCCAGTCCGGGGTCGACGCGCTTCCTGACCCCGTCTCCAATAATGCCGTCGCCGAACTCAAGGTCCATGGGCAGCTTTTGCTGTTTTCTTTCATGGGAATCGGTGCGAAGAAGACTCCGGACGCAATTACCAATACGGCCTTTTCCGTAGATACGAGGGAAGGAAAGTGGTCTGCGATACATGCCGTCCCCGGAACCGTGGGGCGGATTGGCGCGATGGCCGCTGGCGCGCGTGATCAGTTGTTCGTCTTCGGCGGCTACGTAGAGGATGCCCAGGGTGCAATGGCCGTGCCCGACGTTGGAATGTACGAGCCTTCAAGAGACCGGTGGTTGCGGGGCGCCGATATTCCTCTGGCCGTTGCCGATTCGGTAATCGGTGTCTATCGCGATCGCTTCGTTTATCTGGTCGGCGGCCGCTCCAACGGTGGCGTGGTGAACAACGTTCAACTCTACGACGCAGAGAAGGATAAGTGGTCGCAAGCCACGTCGATCCCGGGGACGCCAGTATTCGGCCATGCCGGCGCGCTGGTCAACGGGACCATTGTTTATATAGATGGAGCCCGCAAGAATCCGTCGGGCAATTCCCCAAGGTATGTTGCCTCTGACGAATGCTGGATGGGCAAGATCGATCATCACGATCCTCACAAAATCCAATGGACCAAGTTGCCGAATCACCCGGGCACGGCGCGTTTCCGCATCGCCAGCGGCGGTTCGGAAAAGGACGAGAAGATTTATTTCGCGGGCGGAAGCGATAACCCCCACGAGTACACTGGCATCGGCTACGACGGCAAGCCTTCCGAGCCGTCTCCCGTGACCTTTGACTTCAACCTGCGCACCGAAAAATGGGAAACGTTGAATGAGAATACTCCAGACCCAACCATGGATCATCGAGGATTGCTAGTGACGCATGAAGGTTTGGTTCTTATCGGAGGTATGGAAAAAGGACAGAAGGTGGTCGATCGCGTGACCTTGTTATCGAAACAACCGAGCGCAAAGTAGGGTTTGCGGTCTCGACCCGGATAGTGGACCGGAACCAACAATCGTAACCACTTCTTTGCTATCTTCTTGTAAACTGACGACAAACGTATTCTCAGGCGGTCACGCGAGCTGCTCCCACAGCCGGTCGAGGACGCGCGGACTTTTATGCAAAAAGACGCGAATGCTGATAAGAGCGACGTAACCAAGAACCGTCCAGCGGGGAAGAAACCATATCAAAAACCTGAGTTCCGGTACGAGCGGGTTTTCGAGACAATGGCCTTGTCCTGTGGCAAGGTAAGCCCCACCGAATTTCAGTGCCGCTTCAATCGGAAGACTTCGTAGTTTCAGTTGCTCATGCCGGTTATGACAGAGGCCCGCGGGGATCATAAGCTTGAACTTGCGACCGAAGTTCTCCGCTCGGGCGGCGCCATCCGCCTGCAGGCACTCGGAACCAGCATGCTTCCGTCGGTCTGGCCCGGGGACGTTCTCAGCATCGCGCCAGCGCCTGGCAAAGACATGGTTCCGGGTGACATCGTACTGGTGGTGCGGGACGGCCGGTTCTTCGTTCATCGTCTGATCGAGAAGCGCGACTGCGCGTGGATTACGCGAGGCGATTCCCTGCCCCAGAACGATCCTCCGCTTACTGAGGCGCAGGTCCTGGGCAAAGTCTCTCTGATTCATCGAAAGACCGGGGATATTGTTCCGAGCTCGCAGGTCTCGCCTTTCGGTCGCACGCTTGCCTGGATGCTGTGCCGATGGGACTTGTTCCGGAATCTTTCCCTCCGTATTCATTCATTCCAGCAACTCGGCGCTTCGGCGAATCGTAGCATTGACACGAATGAGCCCCACCTCTCAACTTGCGGCGAGTGACCCGATTGGAATCGACATCGGCGGCATGACAATCGCGCTGCGCACCCAAGACCCCGCGTTTCGCCAAATGCTTGAGGATCGCTACGCGGGTTTCGTTAAGATCTCTCCCAATCCTCAATTCGAGTTCGACATTAGTCTGTTCGAGCCCGAGGACTCGCCCGATCCTTCGGAAGCAAGGCACGCTGATGACGGGGTACAAGTACGGCTGCAAGGTGGTGAGTGGTTGCTCCAGCGCGGCGACTTCAGCGCCCGTTGGGATTCAGTGGCTGGTCGCGGGCACATTCGTCAGTCTCGCAACCCCTATGCCATCGACTCCGCGCTGCGCATCGTTCACACTCTGATTCTGGCCAGGCAGGGCGGCTTCCTCGTCCATGCCGCCAGCGCTATTCGCGGTGGCCGCGCGTTTCTGTTCGCCGGCGTTTCGGGCGCGGGCAAGACTACGATTTCCCGTCTCGCTCCGTCGGACGCCACCTTGCTCACCGATGAAATTTCCTATGTACGACGTGCCGGGAACAGTTACGAAGCCTGGGGCACTCCCTTCGCTGGAGAGTTAGCCCGAGTCGGTGAAAACCGGGCGGCGCCCTTGAGTGCGCTTTTCTTGCTGGAGAAGGGACCGGAAAACCGAATCGAGCCCGTTGGTGAATCTGAGGCCATCCGGCTGCTATTGAGAAACATTCTGTTTTTCGCCGAGGACCCGGAACTGGTGAATCTGGTCTTCCGCTCCGCGTGCGAGTTTGTAGAACGGGTACCTGTTCGCCGATTGATATTTGTTCCCGATGAGCGAGTCTGGGAAATGATACGCTAGCCGCTGGAGACAAGGTCATCGCCGAGAAGTACATCGCGCACAGTTCTGCCATCGCGGCCCGCCTGATCGGCGGCGAAATGATGATTATGTCGGCAGTGGACTCGACGTTTTTCACTCTCAACGAAGTCGCGACGTTGATATGGCAGGCGGCGGACGGCCACACACCGTTGTCAGAGATCGTGGCGCGCAGAATCTGCCCGGAGTTCGAAGTTGATCCGGTTGAGGCCGGGCACGATGCGGAGCAGTTCGTCAACGATCTCTCGCAGCACGGCATCCTTCTGGTCTCAGAACAACCCATCGCTTCGTCCCCGCCGCCGGAGGCGCGATGAGCCTGCTGGCGGAGATGAATCAGAAGGCGCTGGGGCTCGGTATCCCGATCAGCGTGCATCTGGACATCACCTACCGTTGCAATGAGCGTTGCGTTCACTGTTATCTGGATCACGACGACCACGGTGAGATGACTACGGCTGAGATCGAAGACGTGCTGAACCAGCTGTCGGACGCGGGTGTCTTCTTCCTTACTCTCAGCGGCGGAGAAGTTCTCATGCGGCGCGACTTCTTCGAGATCGTCGAACATGCGCGCCGTCTGCTGTTCAACGTCAAGCTCAAGACCAATGGTGTAATGATCCGCGAAGCCGAGGCCCGGCGCATTCGCGAGCTGGGCGTCGAGCAGGTGCAGATCAGCGTCTACTCGCACCGTCCTGAAGTTCACGACGCGATCACCAAACTGCCCGGATCGCTGAAGCGGACCATCGACGCGATCCGATTTCTGAAATCGCAAGGCCTCAAGGTTGTGATTGCCAACGTGCTCATGGCTGGCAATCTGTTCGATAACACGGGCGTGATGGCATTGGCGAAAGAGTTGGGAGTTTCCTACACGCTTGATCCCACCATCACGCCGAAAATGGATGGGGACACATCCGTGCTCGAGTTGCGCATTCCTGGGTCCGACCTGCAGCAGGTCTTCCGCAGTGAGGAGCTTGTCGGCAACGTCGAGGAGTTCTGCGCTCCTCCGCCGACGCCGGGTGAAGACATTATGGACGGTTTGCCGTGCAGCGCCGGCCACACCGCTTGTTACATTACTCCTTACGGCGACGTCTTCCCTTGCGTCCAGTTCCCTCTTCCCAGCGGGAATCTACGGACGCAGAAGTTCGCTGAAATCTGGCAAAACTCGCCGCAATTGAACGAAATCCGCTCAATCCGTGCCCGGGATCTGCCAACTTGTTCGGGCTGCGCCCACGTAGGAACGTGCACCCGGTGTCCGGGTCTGGCCTACATGGAAGGGAATATGCGTGGGCCATCCACCGCTGATTGCGAGAAATCCTTTCAGAGGACGGGTATCGCATCGGCAAATATGTTGCTTCGGTCACGAGGAAGCGCTGCCGCTCCGTTGATTCAAATTCGGGCAGCGTCGTTGGCGTAGCTCGAACTTCATCAGTTCTCTTCCCCCGTGGGCGATGTTACGCTAACAATCGCTGTTGAGCATGGCTATCTAGTCCGACAGGGTGCGCGAAAAGCGAGCTACGGCATGATTTCAAACACCGACCCGAAGGTCGCGGTGCCATCCCCATAGGTCGTCCCGTAGAGGTTCCCCGCCGCGTCAAAGACTACGCCCGCGCGGGGAGAGCTCCCCGGGCGATTCTGAAACGCGTGCACAACCGTCTCCCTCCATCCTCCGCTCGAATTCGGTGTCAGCTTAAAGACCACGCCATTGGTCGTCCCCGGCCCATCAACCTCCGTCGTCCCGTAGAGGTTCCCGGCCGCGTCGAAGGTCAGGCCGGCAGCCGGGAAGCCTCCATCCCTGCCCCGGAATTGATGCAACACGGTCTCCGTCCAACTTCCACCGTTCGGCGTCAACTCGAAGGCCACGCCGCAGCCTACAGAACACCTCCCTATGTGGCCGCCAAGGACCGTCGCGCCGTAGAGATTTCCTTTCGCGTCGAAGATTAGTCCCCCAGCCGGAACACCCCCGTCACCGCCGCCTGTGAAGCTGTGGAGCACGCTCTCCGTCCAGCTTCCGTTCGACTGCGGCGTCAACTGAAAAACCACCCCACAGCCAAAACGACAGGAACCGGCGTTGCTCTCCTGTGCAGTGCCGTAAAGATTTCCCGACTGATCGAAGATCAAGCCCCCAGGGGGAGCGCCTCCGTCACTTCCGCCGGTGAAGTTGTAGAGCACGCTCTCCGTCCAACCTCCTCCCGACTTTGGAGTCAGCTTGTACACCACGCCACAGTTCAGGTTGCCGCCGTTGCAATTGTTGGCAGAATTGCCCCCGTAGACCGTCGTGCCATAAAGATTTCCCGCGTGGTCTAAGATCACACCGGCATAGGGAAAGCCTCCGTCGGTGCAGTTCGTGAACGAGCAGAACGAATACAGCACGCTCTCACTCCAGGTCCCGTCCTTGTTGGGAGTGAGCTTGAAGACGGTACCCCCAAAACCGTTAGCGCCGCCGCTCGACGTGGTACCGTAAAGATTTCCCGCCGCGTCGAGAATCAGACCAGCGTACGGGTTAGCTCCGTCATTCCCGCCTGCGAACCTGTAGAGCACGCTCTCCGTCCAGCTTCCGCCTGAGTTTGGAGCCAGCTTGAAGACCACACCACAGCCGGTACGGCTGCAATTGTTGGTGCCCCCGTAGACTGTCGTACCGTAGAGATTTCCGGCTTGGTCAACGATCAGGCTGTCACTGGGGGCGTATCCATTCAGCCGTCCAGCGCGGCGCTGGGTAAACCTCGTCAGCGTTTTGAATTGGTTCTGTGCGACGGCGACGGGCGCCAGCAGCAGACTCAGCACCGTAATGAACAGGAAAGCTGCGCCTAACCTGCCCAAACTTCGATATTCCTTCATATACTTCTCCTCTTCGACCGCGTCTCAAGAAGGTCCCGCCGCCAGATGGAAAGCGCGGGTGCCCCCAGGGCTAACATCCCGAGCGTTGCGGATTGAGGAGTAGGTGCGGTTAGAGACACATCCCATCCCTCGAGTTCGTCCGGGCCTTTTGTCTTTCCTGTAATAATCGACTTGTTCGGAATCGTTTCGTAAGCGTAACCGGTCAAAGTCACCGTGATCTTGCACGCGGAGTCAGAGACGTCGAGGCGTGCCCAGCCGTAGTGCAAATGTCGATTGACCCAAAATTGCAGACCGAGGTAGCGGTGCTTTACGTTCTGCCAAGGGCCAGAATGCCTGGCATTTCCGGACTGGCAGGTGCTCGTCACCATCCCCGCAGTGGACTGAAAGTGGATTGCAGGCCCGACCCGGCGGTTGGCCCGCATGGCCCGAGCAAATCCCTGGCTGTCTCCTGCAGCGCCAGCATAGGTCCCAAGTCCTCTTATCCTCATGTACGCATGTTCGAGCGCATCGCCACCGTTGCCGGAAGATTTGGAGATGTTCGAGAGCAGGAACTCATGGCTTCCATTGTTGAGGAGGTCAAGATAAAAGTTGGTGTTCGGTGAAATAACCTTGTGAGCCGGGTGTAAACAATCTTTGCGTCGGCGGGTTGGGCCAAAGCAAACATTCCGACTCCAGCCGCGCCTGCCGCGATCGCATAAAGGTTGAGCTGTTGATGGAGTGATCGGGGAAGCTCGGCTGTCTTACGTGGCCGGGGAGAGCGCTTCATAAATCCTCCGTCCGAAGGCTTTTCATTATCTGTCGACTCAGGATCGAGAGTCAACGCTGAGAACCTCAAGTTTTGAGAATTGGGTAGGCAGGTCAATGAGGGCTATGTCGGTATTACGACAGCAATCACGAATTAAGTTGTGAGTCGAGCTTTCTCAGGCTTTGCTAGACTGGGTTGGCCATGGGCGTCATCGACGAAGTTCTGGAAGCCAACGAGATTTACTCACGTACCCACGAGTTGCGCCGCCTTACTCCGCGCCCGGCGCGCCAGCTTGCCATCCTCACTTGCATGGACACCCGGCTTTCCATCCGCACCCTGGGGCTGACCACCGGGGACGCGCACATCATCCGCAACGCGGGCGGTATTGTGACCGACGATAGCCTGCGCTCGCTGCTAATATCGCATTACCTCCTCGATACCCAGGAAATTATGGTCATCAACCACACCGATTGCGGCCTGATGCACACCAGCGAACAGGACTTACGCACGCGCATCCAGAACCGGACCGGGACCGCAGCCATTGCTCCTGCATTCTTCTTTGCCTTTCAGAATATCGAGGAGAACGTGCGTCACCAGCTACAGAAACTGCATACCCATCCCTGGATTCCGAAAGAGGTCTCGGTGCGGGGATTTGTCTACGACGTGAGCAACGGCCGCTTGCGCGAAATCAAATAGGCTTGGGCGGACTGTTGCGTGCCGGTGTCGCGGTCGGGCAGTTTCGATGGTCGTTTGAAATGAGCCGCTAGGGTTTGCGGCGGATGCCGTGAGATCTATAGGATTTCGATTGGGTTGTGCAGGTTACTAATCGTCTTGGCAGCAACAAGCCGGAACGAAGAGAGCGGTGGGACCTGTTCTTGTAAGCCGTCGTGAAGTCTCGGACTGCAGACGCGCCATCCTGCCAACGGGTATTTTGCCGAAGACGAACCCAATCCAATGAATACGGTTTGTAAGGGTTTTCAGATCGGAACATTCTCGTTCGGCGCTTATCACCCCCTAACATCCCTTGATTTGCAGAACGTTAGGGTCGCAAGTGCTCGAAAAGAATTGGCGGGGACGACGGGACTCGAACCCGCGGCCTCTGCCGTGACAGGGCAGCGTTCTAACCAACTGAACTACGTCCCCGGTTTTGACGACCGGAATTTCCGAACTGGTGGGCAGTGCAGGACTCGAACCTGCGACCTCCTGCTTGTAAGGCAGGCGCTCTAACCAGCTGAGCTAACCGCCCCTCGCCCCCTG
>DATHPO010000217.1:0-2170 GCA_035483835.1 Terriglobales bacterium | reverse complement strand
TCGAACGACTTACCGCAGCTCAAATCCAACTCCGTTCTCCACCACGGTTGCTCACAAGTGCAACATGAAACCGCTTCCCCACAACTCGAAAACTCTGCACGGTTCACCGCGCTCCGCCCCCCTCCGCCCCGCTCCTGACCTGATCCCTACTTCGCGCCCCGTATCCCACCGTTTTCCACCATCGATTCTCTTTTCCAGGCTCTCGAAACCTCCACCTCCGCTTCCGTACCGACTCCCGCCAACTTCAACACCTCTGCCTCACTCCATTCAATTTGCATAAGGACCGCGTCCGCCGCGCCAGCGGCTTCCTTCTGACGGCTTTTTCGAACGCGCGCCCCCAAACCTTTGCTCCGCTCCACGCTGCTCACCAAGGGCGCGCCTCCGAAAAAGCACTAACGTCACTCGCCCTCAATCGGGGGCCAGCAAGCACGGACCTAGCTCGAATTTCGACAAGCCGACAGGGCAGCACTCATCGGACGAAAAGCGCCTATATACTGTTCAGCTGTAAATGTGTCGCGTCGCATCCGATTCAGTTCTAAAGGATATCCTCATGAGCACATCCGCAGGCACGACTCCCTCCGCCAGCGTCTACACAACCCCTGCGTTCTGGGAACGCTTGTGGCGAACAGCTGGCCTGCAGTCCGTCCTCTGCTTCATAGTCGCGTACATCGTCTACGGCCAGCAACCGCCGATCGGCGCATCGGCCGACGCTCTGGCAGCCTTCTACGGCGGCGATCGCGTGCGGATTTTAATCGCGGCCGTGTTTTACGGCTTGGCTGTTCTCAATCTCATGTGGTTCGCGGCAGCGCTCAGGACCACCCTGGCGGATACGGGACAAGACGGCTGGGGCGCGGCGGCAACCGCGTCCAGTGCCGCCCTCGGATCCCTTTTCCTCTTGCTTATCGCGGTGGTCGCAGGCCTCGCGTACTCCATCGCCGGCGCGGGAAATGCCACGCTCACATCGGGCCTGAACGACTTAGTATGGGCAGGCTTCGTGTTGAGTTCGTTCCCGCGCGCCATGCTGGTCATGGCCTCGGCGTTTGGGCTCTGGCGTGCCCGGCTGATCTCGAACGCGCTCTTCGCGGCCGGGGTCGTTGCCGTCGTGCTCGGCTTGCTAGGCGGCACCACTTGGGTGAGCGGCGGATTCTGGGCACTGGACGGCGTCTATTCGCGTTTCGTCTGGCCCGGCATCGGCGTGGTGTGGGGCATGGTCGTGAGCGGGGTGCTCTTGACCCGAAGCCCTGCTACACGCAGTGGATGGTGAGCCAACACTCGTCCATATTTCATATCAATCAAGAGATTTTGGCGTCGCACGTTTGAATCACGTATTCCACATCGGTATTCTTCGTGGAGCGGTGCATCACGGCGAAGTGTCATTCATGAGAAGGGAGAATATATGCCCAAGCTGAATTGGAAGCTTCTGACCAAGAAGCGCGGGAGCTCGACCCAGGGCCTTCCACCGGGCAAGGAAGATCTGGCTTGGGTCACCAATACGGTCACACTCATTTACGGCGAACGCGATGCCGTCCTCGTGGACACCTTTCTGTCCGTGCAACATTCGAAGGAGCTATTAGATTGGGTCGCCGAGAGCGGCAAGAATCTCACAACCATTTACGTCACCCATGCTCACGGTGATCATTTCTTTGGTCTGAAACTTCTGCTCGACAGGTTTCCCAACGCAAGAGCGTTTGCCACCGCGTCCTCTGTTGCCGCCATGCAAAACCAGATAAGCCCGGATTTCATAAAGTCCTTCTGGGAGCCGCGCTTTCCTGGCCAGGTTCCATCGCAGTTGATAGCGCCAGAGGTTCTCGACGGCGACACCATACATCTGGAGGGAGAAGAGCTAAAAGTAGTAGAACTTGGCCATACCGACACGAAGCACACCACTGCGGTACATGTGCCTTCGGTTGGGCTGGTTATATCGGGGGATGCGGTCTACAACAACACGCACCCTTACCTCGCTGAGTGCGATGAACAGGCCAGAGGTGAGTGGCTGCGCGCGCTGGATAAGATCGAAGCCCTGCATCCACGAGCAGTGGTAGCCGGACATGGCGTGCTCGACCCCGATAGTTCTCCTCGTCACATCGGGGAAACCCGGAATTACATTCGCGACTTCAATACTAGCGTGGCGAGTACATCAACCGCCATGCAACTCTACGAGAAGATGCTG
>DATHPO010000216.1:0-19292 GCA_035483835.1 Terriglobales bacterium | reverse complement strand
ACCGAGTCATAATCTGCTTCGAGTGCGGGGACGCCACCGACGCGCAGCACGGCGCCAGGCAGACCGGTTATCGCCGCGACATCGGAGGAACGCACGTCTCGTACCCACTGTATCTGGTTGTTGGGCGAAAGAGCAGCGGTGGGCAGCAACTCAAGCAAGGTAGCTTGGCCATCGCTGCGAAGAAAACTCTTGCGGATTGGCTCGGGCACTTCGTCGACAGCATCCGCAGTGTCGGACATTCCTGTGAGCGTCGGAAGAGACAAGACCTCTTCCGCTCTAGGATCGCTCTGGAAGCGCTTCGTCAAGCGACTGACCGCAAGCCAGCCAGCCGGCGAGAGGGTCGGAGACTGCGGCGGCAACTCCAGGACCACTCGGAGAGACTGCACAATACCCGACCGCCCCATGCGTTGAAGCGTGTGCAGTGCTTGCACCGACTCGGCTGCGGCCGGGAGCGAGTTATGGTCAGGAACCCCGGGAGAGATTCTCCATCCCTGGAAAGCAAGGATCAGTAGCGGAATTCCGGCGACAAGCAGAGCTGTCCAGGGCCGGCCGGTGATGATGCAGCCCCACCGAACCCAGCGCTCACTCGCCGCGCATAAGTTCTCAGGCGTTTTGAATCGTCTAGCTCGAAGACGCACTCTGGCGGCATCGATGCGATGCCCCAGCAAACCAAGCACCCAAGGCAGAATGAATGTACACAGCATGACACTCAAAACGGTTACCAGCAGGCCGGCGATGCCGATGGAGCGCAGTTCGCTGATAGGAACAGTGAGCAGAGCTGAAAATCCGATGGCAACTGTCGTGGCCGAGATCATCAGCGTCCGCCCCGCGCACGCTGCAGCAATATCGGCAGCCTGGCCGGGATCATATCCCTCGGCCAATGCTTCGCGAAACCGGCTCACCATCAGCAATGCATAGTCGATGCCCAAGCCCAGGCCGAGCATCGTCGCCAGATTCTGCACCAGAATCGACAGCTGCAGATAATGCGCAAGTAGCGCAGCCGCACCCAGCGCCATCGAGATTGAGAGCAGTCCAACCCCCAGCGGCAATAGCGCGGCCACGCAACTGCCGAAAGCCAGCAACAGCAGCACGAGAGTTACCGGCATCGCTCGTTCCTCGGCATGGTTGACGTCATCTGCGCTGACCTTGCGAAGATCGAAGTTCAGTGGCGTTTCACCCGTAATCTCCAGTTTGATATTGGGGTATCGCGACCTGAGCTGGCCTTCCATCCAGTCTGCTCTTGCTCGCAGTTTGGGCACCAACGCCTCGACAGCTTCATCGTGCGGGTCCAACCCGACGATGATCAAGGCCCCGCCATTGTTCCCGGTGAAGAGAGAATCTGGCCAATCCAGACTCGAGACGGCACCCGACACTCCTGGCACACTACGCAATGAACTGGTCAAGAAGCCCAATGCATCAGCGCCTTCTGCCGAATCCGGATTGGGAATACCGCTGATCACCAGAACCAGGCGGTGGGCGTAAGGAGACTGGAAACGCTGCGCCAGTTCCAGGTCAACTTTTTCGGATTCTCCTCCCTTGATGTGAACAACTGTTTCCAGGCGACGTTCGACTTTGTAGGAAAAGGGCAGCAGCGCAAGAGCCATGACAAACCCCGACATCGCCAACCAGAATCGGCGGCGAGCGGCATCGCGGCCAGTCTTCAAGCTTGGCCTTACCATGGAAGATCCACGTCGTTTCCTGGTTCGTCTGAAAGCAATGTAACGGCTCCGGTGATCGGGTACATCCATGATAAAGGGTCAAACTGGATATTCATTGGGGTTCGGCTTTGGGCTCAGTTCAAGCATAAACGATTGATGTGGGAAACTGCCCGTCAAACCCTTGTCAATCGAGGGACGTGGCTGACGCAAAGGCAGACTCAAATCTGAATTCGACATGCCAATTGTGCCTCGCAGCCTACCATTCGATCCCCTATGGATTTTGCCAGTTCCCTAGAAGCCGTCGATGGCCTAGAACTAGTGAGGCGTGATATCCGAGCATTGTTTGGGATTCACTCGGTTGGCTCCTTGCAACCCATTGGAGGAATTTGTGTCTAGAAGACTCACACCCAGCAGCATGCGATTAACCGTCCTCTGTCTCCTAGCGTCCGCTATGTTTCCGTCATTAAGTCGAGCCCAGGTTCCTGTTTTCAAGTTTACGACGGAAGACAGCTCGGTTAAGTTTGCCGTGAAGGCATCGGTCGCCATAAACGGTACTTTCGATAAGTGGGACGCCACTTTAACCTTTGCGTCTACTGATGTGTCGACTGGCGTTTTGGACATCAAGATTCAGGCAGACAGCGTCAATACCGGGAGCGGCATGAAGGATGGCAAGCTGAAGAGCAAAGATTTCTTCAACGCCGATCAGGATCCGTTGATCACCTTTCTATCAAAGAAGATTGTACAGACTGGCCCCACCACCTTCGATGTGCAGGGCGACTTCACGATACGTGGAGCTACTAAGCCCCAGACGCTGACGCTAACCGTTTCAGGCGTGGGGACAGGCGTAGGCGTGATTCATGGGACCATGGTCTTCGACCGTAAGGACTACGGGATGAATAAAGGCATTCCCTTCGTCCACATCGGTGACAGCGTCGACGTGGCTGTCGACCTCCATGGGAAGCGAATCAGCGGGCCTCCATTGGCGCTTAAGCAATAGCCAGCTTGCAACTCTCCTCGGCTTCCGTCTTTCACTGCGCTTGCGATTTTACCCGGAGGCGGCGATCCCTCCTGCGGAATGGTAAGCTTGCTCTGGCCTGCGTTGCTTTGTATTCTGCAGGCCCATTGCAGACACTTTGAAAGTGGAGCCCCGTATGTCCGGTCGCTTTGTCTTGACAATCGGCGATCATCTCGAGAACGCCGAAAAGAAGAAATACTATAACGAAAGACTTTTTTCCGAGGTCGCGCCCCGATATGATTTCATTACCAGAGTACTTTCTTTTGGACGCGATGCAGCGTGGAAGCGCACGCTGATTTCATCGCTTCCCCTTTACGAATCCCCTGCTTGCGTTGATCTCGCCTGCGGGACCGGCGACATCTCGTTTCTGCTTGCCGGCAAATACGCGCGTGGCCGCATCGCCGGACTGGACATCACCGACCCGATGCTGGATATCGCCCGTCACCGCAATACTCATCCGAATGTCAGTTTCGTCAAGCAGGACATGGGATCGCTTGAAATCGAGTCGGAATCCGTTGACGTCGTTACCGGCGGATACGCCCTGCGGAACGCACCGAACCTCGAAACCGTTATCGACGAAATCGGCCGCGTTCTGAAACCGCGTGGCGTCGCGGCCTTTCTCGATTTCTCCAAGCCCGACGCAAATATTCCGCAGAAGATGGAATACTGGTGCTTGAAGATATGGACAGGGATGTGGGGCGTCCTTCTTCATCGCAATCATGAAGTTTATAGCTACATAGCTGAGAGCCTTGAGCGCTTTCCCGACCGGCATCACTTGCGGAATATGTTCCAGCAAAAAGGATTTTCTGTCGTCGATTCCCGTCTCTTTTTTGGTGGGATCACGGAATTGCTGGTGGTCCAAAAACTGCCGCGTCCCGAAGCGCCATGACCGTGGCTATCTGAAGATATGAAATGGTGCGGATAGCGCGCTTCACTCGTTGTACTTTCTCGCTGGAAATCTAGCCAGGCTCCTTAACTGCTTTTCTAATGTCGCCGACTTCGCTTGCTCACCAAATTCGTCTGCTCGCATCGCCGAGGCTATCGTTGGCGTCGGCTGACTCGTATCTGGCGAAGGGAGAGAAAGACTTGGCACGGCAGTATGCTGAAAAAGCATCGGCCCTGCTGGTTTCGAATACCAAGGAGTCGCAAGCGCGGCGCGCTGCCGTTCGTGACAGCGCCCAGCAGAAACTCAATCAGCTAGCTTCGGTCCCATTGAGGTTGACAAAGGCCTTGCGTACAAGAGCTATAATGGCGGGCGTTCGGCGGTAGAGGGACAACAGACGATAGGATTTCCGCCTTGCGGAGGCCAGGCATGCAGTCGGACACGTTTTTTTCCGCATCACGCCGCAAACCCTTCAATTTTTTGATATTCCTTGCGGCATGCATGGCGCTATCCGTGACGCTCCCCGCGCAAGCACAAAGTTTCAGCGTAATTTACTCGTTCAATGGCCCGCCGGATGGCTTGGCTCCCGACAGCAGTCTCCTGCTGGATGGCTCGGGCAATATCTTCGGCGTTACGAACGGCGGCGGCGTTTCCTACGAGGGAACTGCATTTAAGCTCAGTTCCTCCGGTAAAGAGACTGTGCTCTACAGCTTTCGCGCGGGTTACGGCAACAGTCCGGATTCCGTAATACAAGATGCGGACGGTACGCTTTACGGCACCACGATCTACGGTGGTTCCTACGGCAAAGGGGCGGTGTTCAAGCTCGACCAAAAAGAAAATGAGACGGTTCTGTATAGCTTCCGTGGAGCGGTCAAATCCTTCGGCTTCGAGCCCAACGTAGTGGTTCGCGACGAGCAGGGCAATCTATACGGCACTACAAGGACCGGCGGCCAGGCTGGCGGATGCTTCGGAGGAGGCTGTGGAATCGTGTTCAAGCTGGATGCAGGCGGCAAGGAGACAGTGCAGTACGCCTTCAAGGGAGGGACGGACGGCGGCTATCCTTCCGGAACGATCGTGCGTGACGCGGCCGGGAACTTATACGGCGAGACTGCGTATGGAGGCGACCTGAGCTGCTATCCGCCCTACGGCTGTGGAACCGTTTTCATGCTCGATCCGGCCGGCAAAGAAACCGTGCTGCACCGTTTCACTGGAACCGGGGGCGATGGAGAACACCCTTGGGCGGGCTTAGTCAGCGACCACGAGGGTAATCTTTACGGCGCAACGGTTGAGGGAGGAACTGGTCCAAACTGCACATCCGCGGAGAACGGCTGCGGAACGGTCTTCAGAGTTGACAACACCGGCAAGGAGACGATCCTCCACAGCTTCACGGGGAGCGGAGCCGATTTCCCGCCGATATACGCAGCTCTGACTCTGGACGAAAAAGGAAACATCTACGGGACGACTCCAAATGGCGGAAGTCAGAATTGCGGCTCCGGCTGCGGCGCAGTATTCATGTTGAATCCCGCCGGCAAGCAAACCATTTTGCATGAATTCGGCGGAGGGACGACGGGAGCAGCTCCTGGCGCAGGAGTGACCCTGGATTCTACAGGGAACATCTACGGAACGACAGGTGTGGGCGGCGATTTGAACTGCAACAACGGTGCTGGGTGTGGGACGGTGTTTAAGCTCACCCGCTAGGAGCATGGATTGCTTCCTGACCCTCATCGGCCTATGCACCCAGAAGAAATGAAGGAGATCTATGAAGCAACGCGTCCAACGTACGGAAAGAGTCCGAGACCTCGCAGCACCCTATCAAAAACAGTTGAGGTCCTACGCGATCGCCGCGGCGGCCACTGGAGTAAGCGTTCTGGCGTTGACAGTGCCTTCACAGGCGGAGATCGTCTACAAACGAGCCCACCAGGTGATCGGCGACGGCGCCAGCTTTAACCTGGATCTCACCGGTGATAAAACCGTCGACCTGACCATCGCAAACAAACGACATTCCCACTGCACCACCGATGGCTTTTGCAGCACCACGCAATTTCTCAACGTCAAAATGTCTGGAACCAATCAGGTTGTGTACAACGTCTACGGAGCCGTAGCCATGAAACCCGGCATGCAGATTGGGCCCAAGAATGTATGGCGCGGAGGCAATCAAAACATGGCGGTCATACTTGCCGGCTTTGGGACCGGGGGTGTGGGCGGAAGCTGGGTCAACGTGAACAGCCGCTACCTGGGGGTGAAGTTCGAGATCAAGGGTCAGACCCACTTCGGCTGGGCTCGGTTGAACGTGCAGATCCAATTGCCGCTGACGATCACTGCGACCCTTACCGGCTACGCCTACGAGACGATTGTCAACAAGCCGATCACAGCCGGACAGACTAAGGGTCCAGACGATGCGACGATCGAAGAACCGAGTGCGTCTCTAACCACGCCCCCTCCAAGACCTGCCACGCTCGGCACCCTGGCTTTAGGGGCGTCCGGACTCTCTATCTGGCGGCGGGAGCAAGTGGGCGGCGGCAAGGCCTAGAGCCAATAACGTCCGCGTTTGGACGCCAACAGCGACATCACAGTCCTCCGTTCGGAACCGACTAAAGTGAGATGGCTGTCGTAACATCCCGTCCAACAATATTGGCCCGTGTCAATTACACCTATGATCCCAAGCGCCGCAGCGGGGGATCAACTTGGATCTGACTTGTTTTACCGATATGAGATTGCTCAAGCGATTCGAAGTTTTTAAAAGGAACGCCTCAGAAAACTGGAAAGAATCGCACGCCGGTCCTGTCTGACCGGAGAGTGTTTGTGACCTATAATTAAACTAGTTTAAACTAGTTGTATTGGAGGCGAGATGGACTCGGTAGGAGCCTTTGAGGCCAAAACGCATCTGTCTGACCTGCTTGACCGGGTAAGGCGAGGCGAAAAAATCACGATCACGAGGCACGGGGTTCCTGCAGCGATGCTGGTTCCTGTTGAAGAAACGGAGTCCAAACTGACGCACCGGGAAATCGTCGAGGGAATGCGGGAGCTGCGCAAACGGATCAAGCGTGATTCCATAAATGTCCGCGAGATGGTCAGCGAAGGGCGGCGATTTTGACCGGGGTTGTGATTGATGCTTCCTTAGCGCTCGCTTGGTGTTTCCCCGATGAGGCGAGTGAATATGCGGACGGAGTGCTCGTCGCGCTGGAAGGCCGGACGGTGATGGTTCCTCCCGTCTGGGCGCTAGAAATAACAAATGCGGTGTTGGTGGCTGAACGGCGCAAGCGTGCGAAGCTGGCGGACGTGCGGCGCTTTGTGGAACTGCTGGGAGGCTTGACAATTATCGAGCAATCACAAACCGTCATCGATACTGTAAGTAGTGTTCTTCCTCTGGCACGGCAATACGGTCTTTCTGCATTTGATGCGGCATATCTCGACGTTGCGGTCCGACAGGGAGCTCCGCTGGCCACTCTGGACAGCACCTTAGAGAGAGCTGGCCGCTCGGCTGGCATCAAGATTTTCAGGGTTTGACTTCCCTGTACCTTGTCACAGCACTGTCCGGTCTTGAAATCAATACATCGGAAGCCAAGCTAGGTCCAGCCACTTGGAAAAACTGCGTGTGCGCCAATTAGCCAAGCGTCCGCGCTCGCGCTACGCTATAGCGTCCGCCGGTTCCCGAAGCAGGTCTTCCGAATCCACGTCCTCTTCTGGAGCTTTGGTGTGCGTCTTCGCCACCAGCATATAGATCGACGGCACGACGAACAAGGTAAAGAGCGTTCCAATGATCATGCCGCTGACCAGCATAATGCCGATGCTGTTGCGGGCTCCCGCTCCAGGGCCTTTCGCGAGTACCAGCGGGAAGTGACCGCACACCGTGGCGGCGGTTGTCATCAAGATTGGGCGCAGCCGCGTGGTCGCCGCTTCGATGATTGCGGCGAGCTTGGCTTTTCCGGTCTCCTGAAGGTGGTTCGCGAACTCCACGATCAAGATGCCATTCTTAGCTATGAGGCCGACCAGCGTGATCAGGCCGACCTGGCTATAAATGTTGAGTGTGGTCAGTCCGAGAAATGAGAACAGCAGAGCGCCGGAAAGGGCTAACGGCACTGAGCCCGCCAGAATGATGAACGGATCGCGGAAGCTTTCGAACTGAGCCGCCAGAACCAAGTAGATCAGGATGCCTGACAGCAGGAAGGTTCCGAGGAATTTGCTTCCCTCCACCCGCAGCTGACGTGATTCGCCCGCGTAGTCGACGGTGAACCCCTGCGGCAAGATTGTCTTGGCTTCGTCCTCGAGGAAACGCAGAGCCTTGTCGAGCGGCACATTCGGCGGGATCACTCCTTGAATAGTGACCGCGTTGAGCTGCTGGAATTTATTCAGTTGCCGTGGCTCAGTAGTGACCTTCAGCTTGGCGAATGTAGATAGAGGAACGAGTTTGTTATCTGATCCGGTGACGTAGATCTGCTCCAGCTGTTCCGGAGTCAAACGTTCCGCACGTTTAATCTGCGGAATCACCTTGTAGCTCCGGCCCTGGATGCTGAAGCGATTGACATAGTCGCCGCCGAGCATGGTGGAAAGATCCTGGCCTGCCTGGGTTAGGTCCACACCCTGTGAACGCAGTTTGTCACGATCGAAGACGACCTCAGCCTGCGGCTGATCGAACTTGAGGTCAGTGTCAGCGTAAATGAATAGGCCGCTTTGGAAGGCTTTCTGCACGAGCTGATTGGCAAACTCGCTGAGCTGCCGCGGTTCCGCTGCCGAGACAATTACGAACTCAACCGGGAAATTCCCGCCTCCCGGTAACGGCGGTGGCGTCAACGGGATGACGCGAATGCCCGCAATCTTCGAGAGTGGCCCGACGGATTCGACCAGCAACTGCTGAGCTGTCTTTTTCCGCTGGCTCCACGGCTTCGTAACCATGCCTCCGAAACCGCCGCTCGGTGATGTGATCTGAAAAATGCTCTCGCTCTCGGGGAACGAATGATAAACATCGTACACTTGCGTGGTGAACAGATTGGTCTGATCAATCGTCGAGTTCGCGGAGGACTGGATGACGCCGAAGACAACTCCTTGGTCCTCAGCTGGCGCGAGCTCATGCTGGGAGAACATGTAGAAGGGAACAATCAACGCCACAACAATCGCCCAGAGAACAAAGACCACGGGCCGGTACTGGAGGGTTCCGGCGAGCAGGCGGGAATAGGTGCTGCGCACCCACTCAAAGCGGCGATTAATGATTCCCGCAAAGCCGCGCTCGGTGTCTCCGGCGCGCAGCAGTTTCGATCCCATCATCGGAGACAGGGTCAGCGCAACCACACCAGAAACAATTACGGCACCGGCCAGCGTAAACGCGAATTCGCGGAAGAGCGCGCCGGTCAGACCACCCTGAATGCCAATCGGCGCGTATACCGCGGCGAGGGTGATGGTCATCGCGATGATCGGACCGACCAGTTCGCGGGCTGCGTCAATGGCTGCACGGTACGGTGTCTTGCCGAGGTGAAGGTGCCGCTCGACGTTCTCCACCATCACGATTGCGTCGTCCACCACTAAGCCGACCGAGAGCACGATCGCGAGCAGGGTGAGGAGGTTGATGGTGAAGCCCGCCAGCAGCATCAGGAAAACGGCACCGATGAGCGAAATCGGGATGGCGACGACCGGAATGAGCACGGAGCGAAACGACCCGAGAAAAAGAAAAATAACCACCACGACGATGAGGAGGGTCTCCGTCAGTGTATGCAACACTTCGTTGATCGCGTCCTGAATGTACGCCGTCGAATCGTACGGGACGCCCACTTTCATGCCTGGGGGCAGTTGCGACTGGATTCCCGGTAGCGCGGCGCGGACGTTCTTGATTACCTCGAGCGAGTTGGCGGTGGGGAGCACCCAAATCCCCATGAACGTCGCGGTCTCGCCGTTGAACCGAACATCCTGGTCGTAATCAACCGCGCCGAGCACGACATCCGCGATCTCGCCCAACCGGACGACAACACCTTTATCTTCCTTGACCACTAACTGGCGGAACTCTTCCGGCGTGCGTAGATCAGTATTGGCAATCAGGTTGACCGAAACCATCGAACCCTTTGTCTGCCCGAGAGCCGAAAGGTGATTGTTCTTCGACAATGCGTCACGCACGGCCGAAGCCGAAATGCCAAGCGCCGCCATTTTCTCGGGCTTCAGCCAGATACGCATCGCGAAAGTACGGTCGCCGAGGATGTCGGCGCGTTGTACGCCGTTGATGGCGCTTAGCTTCGGCTGCACCACCCGTGTCAGATAATCCGTGATCTGATTCTGATCGAGATTGGCGGACGAAAAGCCGAGGTACATCGCGGCAAATTCCTGGTCCGCCGTCTGCAGGTCGATGACCGGCGCCTGGGATTCCGGCGGCAGGTCGTTGCGCACCTGAGCCAGTTTCGCCTGGATCTGCGTCAGCGCCGCCGTAGTGTCGTAGTTGAGCTTCAGGTGCACGATAATCGTGCTCAGACCCTGGGCGCTCGACGACTCCATGTAATCGATGCCGTCCGCACTGGCGATGACCCGCTCGATCGGTGTGGTGACGAAGCCGCGAACCAGATCCGCGTTGGCGCCCACGTACACCGTCGTCACCTGGATAATGGCGATATCGCTGCGCGGATACTGACGCACACTCAATGAGCGTATGGATTGCAGGCCCGCGATGAGGATAACCAGGCTGACGACCATCGCGAGGACCGGCCGCTTGATGAAGAGGTCGGTAAACTTCATTTAACTGTCCTCAGGCTTAGGAGCGGGATTGTTTCCCGGCTGAACCTTGTTGTTGACTTGCACGGCAGCGCCATTTCGCAACTTGAAGACCCCTGACGTCACAACCTCATCACCCGGATTGACGCCCGAGACGATTGCGACCTGATCCCCGTGCGATCCTTCAACTTTGACGAACTGCTGCTGCACGCCGCGGTAGGTCTTGCCGCCTGGATCTTTAAGGTCGGTAATGACGAAAACCGAATCGCCGTAGGGCGCGTAGTTAATCGCCGATGCGGGCAACGCGATCACGGAGCGGGCCGCCCCTAACGGAACCTCGACTTGGACAAACATGCCGGGGCGCAGTTTGCCTTCGGGATTAGACAGCGTTGCCTGTATCTGAATATTTCGGGTCGCCTCATTCACAACCGAATCGACAGCCGTGACTCGCCCTGAGAATGCGGCATTTGGTAGATCTTCCTTGGCGACGCGCACCGCGTGGCCGATAACCATCTGGGAAAGTGTTTGCTGGGGCACGCCGAAGTTTACATAAATCGGACTCAGCGCCTGAAGAGAAACGATCGCCTGGCCCGCAGACAAGTATTGACCCAGATTGACCTGGCGGATGCCCAGTATCCCGGAAAACGGCGCCCGTATCGTCTTCCGTTCGATAGTCGCCTTGATTTCGGCAACATTTGCTTCGCTCGCCTTTCGTTGGGAAGTGGCTTGGTCATACTCCACTCGGGAGATCACGCCTTCATCCACCAGTTGCTGCGCCCGGTCGAAACTCACACGCGCAAGATCCCGCTGCGCCTCGAGCGATGCCAACTGGGCCCGCTCCTGGCGGGTGTCAAGCTCAACCAGTACATCTCCGACCTGAACTGACTTGCCGGATTCAAAATCGATCCGTTCAACCTGGCCCGGAAGGTCGGCGCTAACCGTAACGCCATGAACGGCTTCCATCGTCCCAATGACGTTCAAGGTTGCTGGCCACTGTTCCCGATGCGCCACAATGCTCGTGACGGCCTCCGGGGGTGGTTGAAATGCAGAGGCCTGCACCGCCGACTGAACCTGTTTGAACTTTATGAAGCCCAAGGCGCCGAGGAGAACCGCGGTCACGCCCAGCACCAGAATCATCCTTTTCGCCATTTATCTGCCCCTTTTAAGCCGCCCCGGAGAACCGTCCCCGGCGGCATTACAACTCGATAATTCCATTGGATTCACGGCCTGAGGGGAAGGATTCGGGCTAATTTCGCTCGCCGCCGTTACCCACAGGACACGGACCATTTGTATTTGGACGCCTATTTACTTTTTTGGTTTACCTAGGCGCTTCTCCATCAATAGGTCGAACGGAGAGGGGCTAAATCGACATCCGGATCGGAGAATATTCACAATTCGAGATTTGGCAGGATCCTGCTGCTTCGTTGTTCTCCGTCAGTCCCTGCTGGCGAACCCGATGCCTGCGAGGACGCCTCGCATATAAGCGAAGCTGGCGATAACGCCGGGCATGGGATCTTCGGGATGAATCTCATACTCCAGATCAATGAAGCCCTTGTACTTCGTGGCGATAAGAGCTTCGAACATTTTGCGCACGGGCATTATCCCGTCTCCTACCGCGACCTGACTTTCTTTATTGTCGAAGTTCGTGAGGTCTTTCATGTGGACGTTAAACAATCTTGGGCCTGCTTGGTGGATCGCCTGCACCACATCCGTGCCAGCGCGGACCGTATGTCCGACATCGATGCAGCACCCGATGCGCGGATCCATATCCTTCACCGCCTTTAGCACATCCAACGGCGATCGCCACAACTTGTCCTCGGGCCCGTGGTTGTGGATCGCGATGCGGATGTCGTATTCCTTCACGAACTTTTCAATTCGCGGCAGAGTTTCCGGTGCGGGATCGCCGGCGACAATGACGCTAACCCCTGCTCGCTTGCAATATTCGAACTTGGAGCGGATGTCGGCATCTTCATCTTTCGGAAAATAGATGGCTCCGGCGGCATGCAGTTTGATGCCCGCGGCCGCATAATCGGCGAGGGCAGCCGACTCCCCTTGCGGATCGATCGGGAGATGATCTTTCACGTCTTTCGCATTCAACGCGAACACATTGAGCTGTTTCATAAATCCGATTAACTGTACCCGGCTGAAATTACGGAAGGTGTAACTGGCTAGGCCCAGGCGAACCGGCGATGCTTCGCTGGTCGATGCCGGAACCTGGTCAAGCGCGAAGACACTGCCTGGAGTGGCAAGCGCTGCCGCGATGAGAGCGGTGGAGCGTACGAAATCGCGACGCGACACAGTGTCTTTTTTAGACATGCGGTGCCCAGCCCTTTTCGTACTCGCGCCCCCACATCTTCATTGCTTCCGAGTCGTTCTGGATATGTCCATCTTTTGTGTCGAGTTGAAGTTCTCGGTTCACCTCCCACGCAACGTTAGAAAGCTCGAGCATGGTAACCGCGATGTTGCCCTCAGTCACCGGAGCGTTCAACTTCTCGCCTTTGCGGATTCCCGCGATGAAGTTCGCGAAGTGAGCGTCCGTCATGGAATCGCTGCCAATAAGATCCGAAGATGTGCTTGCAGTGCCAACTCTGTATTCGCTCGTCTTGTTCCCTTTGAGATCGTAGATCTCATAGCCGTCGCGATCGACCAGCACCGTACCGGCCGTTCCCATGATTGTCGAACCACGATCCCGGCCGTAATATTTCATTCCCTGGCAGCTTTTGCCCTCCCATGAAATCATCTTGTCTTCATATTCAAAACTCGTGACCAGCGTGTCGTAAAACTGCCAGTCATCTTTGAACTGGTATCGGCCACCCGACGAAGCAACTCGTTTCGGATAGTCGATACCCAGCGCCCAGCGGCAAACATCGACTTCGTGCGTGCCGTTGTTCAGCGTCTCACCGGTGCCATAGGTTCTGAACCAGTGCCAGTTATAAGGATGGACATTGTCTCTGTACGCCTGGCGCGGTGCGGGCCCCTGCCACAAATCCCAATCAAGGTACGGCGGCACGGGAATGTCTTTGCCTGTGCCGATCGACTTCCTTACGTTGCTGTACCACGCCTTCGCGAAGTAGGGTCTGCCAATAATTCCTTCATGAATTTTCCCGACGATTTCTATGGTGTGTGGTGAAGAGCGCTGCTGGTTGCCCATCTGCACCAGTTTGCGATATTTCTGCTGCGCCGCGATCAGCATTTCTCCCTCGGCAGGGTTGTGGCTGCAGGGTTTCTCCACGTAGACGTGCTTGCCCGCTTGTAAACCGGCGATCGCCATCGGTGCATGCCAATGGTCGGGAGTGGCAATCGTGATGGCGTCCACATTTTTCTGCTCGAGAATCCTGCGAAAGTCCTTTTCCGCCACTGCGCCTTCGCCCATTTCCCGTTGCACGGCGTCGGCAAACTTCTTGAGAATGTTGCTGTCCACATCGCAGACGTGCGAAATGCGAGCTGACTTCTGGTTCACCTTGAGCGACGAGAGATGAGCGTAGGCGCGGCCATTCAAACCAATCACAGCAAAGTTGAGGCGGTCATTCGAACCAAGGATCTGAGCATAGCTCTTTGCCGTCGTTCCTACCGCAAGTCCCGCCGCGCCCACGGCAAGTGCATCGAGAAACTCACGTCGTGTAACCGTCATTTCTCTCCCTCATAACGAAGTCATCGCCTTTACCAGCCGAAAGGATTGGTCGGGATCAGCAGGAAAACCCAGCTTTGGTCAACATTTTCTTGAGCCCGTCCATGCTGATACGTGTGGACGCTTCAGGCGTCCCTCCGCCGCGCCAGTGGGTTTCGAGGCTCAGGCCATAGCTGAAACCGTCACGCTGCAGGGCCTGCAGTTGCCCAACCCAATCCACGATGCCGCTACCAACTGGAGCCCAATCATATTTGTGATCGGGCTTGCTCACCACATCTTTGCAGTGGCAGTGCCCGATGCGATCTTTGGGCAGCACGTTGTAGCCGGTTGGATAGGGCGTGCTTCCTACGGCTGCGGCGTTGCCGGGATCCCAATTCAGCATGAAGTTCTTGTTTGGAATCGCCTTCAGCACGGCAGCCGCTTCTTCTCCGGTTGCTGTGTTGCACGACATCTCGTTTTCGAGCAGCACGATTAAGTTCTGTTTAGCGCAACGCTCCGCAGCCTGCTGCAATTTGGCATTGATTTCCGCCCGGTACGGCTTTTGATCATCCAGTCGCCAGTAGTCGAAGCAGCGAATCCGGTCCGTGTTGAAGAACTTACAAAGCGAGATACAACGCTCCAGCAGTTTATCTTGCACGCTCGCATCGAAGTCCGCGTGGAACTGGTCGCGAGTTTGGCTCTGCGCTGACCGCGGTGCTCCGGGCCAGTCTGTCTTGAACAGCGGGCTTGCGATATCTGTGACTTGCAGTTTGTGTTCGTCGAGGATCTTCCGTGCATCCTCAATCTGTTTTGCGTCCAGTTCCGTCACGTTCTTGTCCCACATCGAGCGCAGTTCAATCCAGTGCAGCCCGAAATCGCCGGACACAATCTGGCAGGCTTTCTCGAAATCCTGCGTGATTTCGTCATTGATCACGGCTAGCCGGAACGGGCACGCGCGTGCACCTGACGCCAAAGTTTGCCTTCGCGAGAATGCCATGGCTTTCTTGACCAGAGGCGGCGCTAGCGCCCCGAGCCCCGCTATTCCCATGGCGGCGAGCATCCTGCGTCGTGTGTACCCCATGCATCTGCCCTCCCGCTCTGCGGACGATTCCAGAATCGCCACGTTGCAACATCTTAACCCTGTCATGTTCTCTCCGCCGGTCACGTAATCGCTTTCAGCATCTCCGTGGCGCAGTCGAGGTTCACGCGGAGAGCTCCGCCTTCCTGAGTCCGGGAGCCAGCACGCATAGAACGATCAGAGCCAACAAGTATGCGCTGGCGGCGATGCCGAACAGGCTTGCATAGCTATGCGTGAGTTGCAGAATGTGGCCGGCGAAAAAAGCAAAAAGAGCGCTGCCGACGGACCCCGCCATGCCACCGATACCGACCACCGATCCCACTGCGCTGCGCGGAAACATATCCGATGATGTCGTGAAGAGATTGGCGGACCAGCCTTGGTGCGCACCCGCTGCCATGCTGATCAGCGCAATGGCGGTCCACACCGACTTCACACTGCTCGCCGTGTAGATGGGAACGACCAAGGCAGCGCAGAAGAGCATTGCGGTAAGTCGCGCGTAGTTGAGCGAGAGGCCGAGACGATGGAAGGGCGCGGGCAACCAGCCTCCACCGATGCTGCCAATGGCCGAGACGTTATAAACGATGATGAGTGGCAACCCGAGATGCGAAAGGTTCAGATTGAATTTCGCGCTGAAGTACGATGGCAACCAGAACAGATAAAAATACCAGATCGGATCGGTTAGAAACTTTGCGATCGAGAACGCCCATATCTGGCGGCATCGCAGCAATTGTCGCCAAGGCACCGACGGGCCCACGTCCACAGCCGCTTCCTGAAAAATGTGTCGCAACTCCCCACCCGTCAACGAGTCATGATCGGTGGGCTTGCGGTAATACTGAAACCACCAAAGAATCCAGAACACACTGAAGAGGCTGGTCGTCAGGAAGGCCGCATGCCAGCCCCAACGCAGCGTCACCCAGGGGACGATGGCCGGCGCCAGGATCGCTCCAACATTTGCGCCGGAGTTGAAGATGCCTGTGGCCAGCGAGCGTTCGCTCCGCGGGAACCACTCAGCCACAGTCTTGATAGCCGCGGGAAAGTTGCCGGATTCGCCGAGGCCAAGGAAAAAGCGCGCGAAGCCAAACTCCATCACTGTGCTGGCCAGCGCGTGGCCCATGGCGGAGAGACTCCAGACCGCCATCACCAACATGTAGCCGATGCGCGTGCCCAACTTGTCGATCAAGCGACCGGCGGCTAGCAGGCCAATCGCGTACGCGATCTGGAATGCGTCCACAATGTAGCCGTAACTCACTTCGGTCATGCCGATGCTGTGCTCGAGCGTCGGCTTGAGGATCGCGATCACCTGGCGATCCATGTAGTTGATCGACGTGGCGACAAACAGCATGGCGCAGATCGTCCAACGCACGCGCCCCAGGGGCGAGCCCGGCGACGATCCACTTTCTGTCCGGCTGTTGAAAGCCGTTGTCTCCGCCATTCCGCCTTCCTACAATCGATATGCTTTTTTCACTAATCGATAAGCCAGGTCGTGCGCTAGTTCTAAAGCTTCGTCTTCCTCGATCCGATGCTCCGCGACCAACTTCGCCAGGAAGGCACAATCCATACGCCGCGCCATGTCGTGCCGCCCTGGAATGGATAGGAAGGCTCGGGTATCGTCGTTGAAGCCCACCGTGTTGTAAAAGCCCGCGGTCTCCGTCACCTGCTCGCGGAAGCGCATCATTCCCGCTGGACTGTCGTGGAACCACCACGGCGGCCCCAGCCGCAGGCACGGATAGTGTCCAGCAAGCGGAGCCAGCTCCCGGCTGTAGGCAGACTCGTCGAGCGTGAAAACAATGATGGTCAGATTGCGCTCGTTGCCGAACTGATCGAGCAAAGGGCGGAGCGCGTCCACGTAATTCGTCGGCTTGGGGATGTCCCCACCGACGTCGCGGCCGTATTGCTCATAGAGCTTGCGATTGTGGTTGCGCGCGCTGCCCGAGTGGATTTGCATCACCAGGCCGTCTTCAAGGCTCATCCGCGCCATCTCTGTCAGCATTTGGGCACGAAAGAGCTCTTGTTGTTGAGCATCGGCGCGGCTGTTGATTACTCGACGAAACAGTTCCGCAGCTTCCGCCGTGGTAAGTTTCGCGGTTCGTGCGGTCGGATGCCCGTGATCGGTTGCCGTGCAGCCGAGTTTGCGGAAGCGGACGCGCGTCACTCGCAGCGCGTTCAGGTAGCCCGCCCATGTCGAAGCGTCTTCCCCGGTTTGCTCTCCGAGCTTTGCGATATTGTCGGCGAATCCCTCAAATTCAGGATCGACGACCGGGTCTGGCCGGAAGGTCGGCAGTATTCTCGCGTTCCAGTTCGAGTCGCGGATCGCCTTGTGGTCGTCCAGCAAATCGAGCGGGGAATCCGTGGTCGCCAGCACTTCCAAATTAAAACGATCATAAAGGGCGCGCGGCCGGAACTCCGGCGTCAGCAGCTTCTCTGAAATCGTGTTGAAGTACAGGTCGGCGGTTCTTTCGGAGAGCCGTTCCTTGAGTCCGAAAAGTTCCTGGAAAACAAAGTCCAGCCACATGCGCGTCGGCGTTCCGCGGAACAGGTAATAATGACTGGCGAAGATGCGCCAGACCCTTCGCGGATTCTTCAGTGCCGGTTGCCCAATCTCCAGATCCTCGAGCGAAACTCCCTGGCTGTAGAGCATGCGGAAAATGTAGTGGTCGGGCTGCACAAAGAGTTTTGCTGGATCAGGGAAGGGCTCGTTCCTCGCAAACCATGCCGCGTGCGTATGCCCGTGAGGACTGACGATGGGCAAAGCGCGCACATGGTCATACAGCGCCCCGGCGATCTTTCGAGTGCTGGGCTCGGCCGGAAACAGACGGTCTGGATGGATCAGCATAACCCGACGCTACCTTGTTGCTTCACATCGGCGAATGGCAATGCGGGAGCGGCGCTGCGATTTAGCCAATAGCAAACGCGTCGCGACTGCCGCGCAGAACGCTCAGCTGTCGCGGTCATGCCAGACGCTTGCCCCGGTTCGGCTTGCCTAGTCTCGGGTCCCGTGCACGGGAGCTCATGGCGAGCTTTTTGAGTTCTCGATTGAGCTGTGACAGTTCGCTTTCGAGAGCGGCACAAGCGCCCTGAGCGGCGTCAAGGTTGCCGTTTTTGCCCATGGTCTCCAGTTGGCTGGCTGTCTCGAATGCTCTCTTAGCAGCGAAGTTGCCGACCGAGCCCTTCAACCCGTGCGCAGCTCTTCGCAATCGCTCCGCGTCTCGCATTTGGATTGACGCCTTGATCTCGGCAAGTTGTTTGGGGCAATCGGCCAAAAAGATCCGCGTCAAATCCCTAAGCAGCTTGCGATTGCCGTCCATGCCGGCAAGGATGGCCGCCTCATCGACGATGCTGTCTTCAGCTGTGCTTCCGGCGTCACTCAGGGTTTTCGCCGCCATCGCCTGCGTAACGGCTTCTTCAACGTCTGTAACCCGGATCGGCTTGGAAACATAACCGTCCATTCCAGCCGCGAGGCAACGCTCGCGATCGCCCTTCATGGCGTGCGCCGTCATGGCAATAATCGGGATGTGTTCGCCGGTTGGTTTCTCCAATTCCCGGATCGCAGCCGTCGCTTCGAAGCCATCTATCTCGGGCATCTGCACGTCCATGACAATGAGATCAAACCGGCCAGCCCGGGCCGCCGAAAGTGCCTCGCGTCCGTTGCTCACGACTGTCACCTGGTGGCCGAGGATTTCAAGAATCCGGGAAGCCAGCAACTGGTTTACGGCATTGTCCTCCGCCAGCAGCACGTTCAGCCGTGGACGGATTGACCGCGATCCACTGCGCGGCTGTGGCCCAACCCACGGCTGCTCCCGCGGACTGAGGACACTGACGATCACATCAAACAGTTCCGATTGTTTCACTGGCTTCGTGAGATACGCGGAAATCCCCAACGTCTGGCAGCGGGATACGTCCTCGGGTTGGCCTGCCGAGGTTAGCATGATGAGCTTGACCCCACGCCATTGGGGGTCCTGTTTAATGCGCTCTGCCAATCCGAATCCGTCCATCAGCGGCATATGCGCATCCAGCAGGATGATTTTGAAAGGATGATTCTCCGCGATCGACTTCTCCAGTGCAGCCAGCGCTGCAGTGCTTCCATCGGTCGCAACCGGGTGCATGTGCCAGTTGGTCAGCACTTCTTCGAGGATTCGCCGGTTGGTCTCATTGTCGTCCACAATCAGCACGGGTAGATCAGTCAGTTGCAGTCCGAGAGAATCGGGTTGCTGCACAGCGGGGCTTTGCACCTCGAACGTCGCCGTAAAGTGAAATGTACTGCCCTGACCAGCGTGGCTTTCCACCCAGATTCTGCCGCCCATAAGCTCGACGAGTTGCTGCGAAATCGCCAGCCCCAGCCCCGTTCCTCCGTAGCGGCGGGTGGT
>DATHPO010000215.1:0-5247 GCA_035483835.1 Terriglobales bacterium | reverse complement strand
GAAAAACAGCGCCCCAACCACCCACAGGTATCGATAGGTCTTTCGCAGAGCCAGCATCCATTCCTCTCCATGTCGATTTTAACATGGACTCCCTCCCGATTCGACTGCCTTTGCGCGAAACAAGCACCGCCAACACCGCCTCTCAAATCCCCAGCGCCTGCGCCAGCTCGCGCACAAATAATTCCGCATCCGTCACCAACCCCAGCGCCTGAAACGTCCCCCGATCCGCCAGCTTCGTCACCACCGCAGGATTGATGTCCACCGCTACCACTTTCACCGACGCCGGCAGCAGATTCCCCGTCGCAATCGAGTGCAGCATCGTCGCAATCATCAGCGCCATCGACACGCCCTTCACCGCCTCCCGCATCCGGCGTTGCGCCTCCGCCATATCCATGATCACGTCGGGAAGCGGCCCATCGTCGCGCACCGAGCCCGCCAGCACCAGCTCCACATTGTTCTTGATGCACTCGTACATAATCCCTTCGCGCAAAATTCCATCTTCCACCGCTTTCCGCAGCGAGCCCGCCCTCCGGATCGCGTTGATCGCCTGCATGTGATGGCGATGCCCGCCCTCCACCGGCTGCCCGTTGCGCAGCGCCATCCCCAATGACGTTCCCAGTAGCACGCTTTCCACGTCATGCGTCGCAATCGCGTTTCCGCCAAATAGCACCTGAACGAATCCCGCGCGAATCATCGCCGCCAGCCGCGGCCCCGCGCCGCTGTGAACGATCGCCGGTCCCGCCACTACCAGAATTTTTCCGCCCTGCGCCCGCGTCTCCCGCATCTGCCGCGCGATCTCCTCAATCACCAGCAGCTTCGGCCGCTCAGACGAAACATCGTTCGCCATGAACGAAAAAATCTCGCGCTCCCGCGGCCGTTCGAGCGGCATCACCAGGATGCCTTCATGTCCCACCACTATCGCGTCGCCCTTTCGCACATCCGCCATTGGGACCATTCGCGCGCTCGCCTTAGCTCGATCCACCAGGATCACCAGATCCATTTCCGTTCCTGCCACCGGCGCCCATTTCCCGTTCAACCGCACTTCAGTCGGCATATGCGTCGTCGAATAAAAGCGGTCCGGCAACACACCGTCGCAAGGTGCCGTCTCCGTATGCACGTCATTGCGCGAAACCAGCACCGCGCCGAATTGCTGCAGCGCCGTCAAAATGGTGTCGAGTTGCGTTTCGCTCGCGGCCATCACCTTCAAGCGCGCAAACGAAGTCTCATCCTTCTTCCGCCCCACCCGAATTTCTTCCAGGTCAAACGACCCGCCCAAATCCATCACCGCGTCGAAAACTTTCGGCAGCGTCCACGAATCGATGATGTGACCCTCAAGCGTCACCTCTTCGCTGATTTCTTTCATTTCCTGCTCTCCCTGGGTCACAAATCTCTGACTTCGCCCACGCCTACCGCCCACGCTCACCGCTCCTAAGCGAAACGAGCACCTCCCTCACTTCTGTCATCCCGACCGAAGTGGAGGGATCTCTCTTTGTGTTTGATACCGCCGCCCGTCACGATCGCGCTAGAACACGTGCCCCAATTCAAAAAACCATTTCGCGTGCCCCGTGTCGCCCACACTCCCCCCAATAAACAACGGCCCGACAGCCGTTTCCGCAAGGAAACCAACCGCTGCGTCGTTCGGTAACTTACTGGCAGTCGGATCGTCGTACATCTTTCCGAACTCGTACGCTCCGATCACGTACACGTTTCGCCCGACGAACGGAGGCAGCGTCAGAATTTCGTGCAGATAGCCGGCACGGAAATAGTAGTACTGGTTGCCGAAGAGTTCGTTCGTTCCGTAAGCGCTCAAGCGCGACGGCCCTCCAAGGAAAAATTGCGGAGCGCCAATGTTATTCGAACCGAATGTGCTGCCGCCCTGCGCCACGATGAAAATCGATCCCGGTTTCGTGATGGGAACAAAATATTCGGCCTGTGCCTCTATCACTGGAAACGGGTCGCGAGCTCCCGGATTCGTGTCATACCAGCGGAATGTGGCCTGCGCGCTATAGCCCCGCCGAGGCGTAATAAAATCATCGCGATGGTCGGTCAGAAAGCGTAGGCGCATATCACCAAAGCGGCCGTTGTTTGGCGGAATTAGGGCCGTGCCGAGTCGGAGATTGGGATCGAAGTACCCCACCTCGTATCCCGCGCGGACTTCCGTGAACCGGCTGAAACCGTATCCGATGTCGATTCCTACGTCGTCGCGGTAGAGTCGGTAAATCGCCTCGGGAGTGCTCTTGTGAAATATCTTAAACGATGCGTCGGTAGCTTCTCCCCGCGGCGCAAAGAACCATTTGCTGGTGGTCGTGAACGGCCGGTATAACTCGGTTTGCACGCCGTACGTGTTTCCTAATTGCACGTCCGTTCGCCATTCCGAACGGTATCCCCACACATCCATCAAAGTGATTCGTGCGAGTTGAGTGAAAGTCACATCGTCACTTTCCGATCCATCGATTCCAAAGCCAAGCTGCAGAATCGGGGGCGCGTAACTGTATTCATGGACTGTCACCAGCAGGCCTGTTTGGCTGTCGCGCGATGTGACGCGGTAGTCCGCCGAAGCATATTTCCCGATTCCCGTGAGCCGTGTGAGCAGTTGATTGATTTCCGCGTTGTCGACGGGATGTCCCACCAGCCGTTGCAGGAATGTTTCGATTTGCCGTGCCGCTTGCGGGCTCGTCCCCTCGACCTTTACGAACTGTGGGGCAGGTACATCCGTTCGCACTCGCGCATTCTTTGCTGCCACATAAGCGTTCCATTGCGTATCGCTGATTGCGAACGGCAAGAGAACCTGTTTCTTTCCTTCAGCGGCCTGTGTCCCTTCTTGTATGATTGCGTTGGCACGGTCGTATTGGAAGCTGTTGTATTTTTGTAACTCAACCGTGACCACGATGTCCGCGCCTTTCATTCCGCGCAGCTCATTTTCGAGGACTACCACATCCACGGAACGCCCCAGTACACTGAACAGCGATTGAATCTCTTTCGGATTTCCCGGCGCTACTTCCAAGTGGATTGCGATCACGATGTCCGCGCCCATCTTCCTGACCACATCCGTCGGCAAGTTTCCTACGAGTCCGCCGTCCACGTAGATCTTCTCGCCGTCTCGCACCGGCGAGAAAACTCCCGGGATCGACATCGTTGCCCGCAACGCTTGTTGCAGCGATCCATTCGAAAACACCACCTCTTTGCCGGAAACCAAATCCGTTGCCACGCAGCGGAAGGGAATCGGAAGGCTGTCGAACGAATCCAACTTCGGATATGCCAGTGTTTCTCGGTCGATTAGCAGCGTAATCTCAGAACCTGAATTCAATCCCGAGGGCGTCGAAAGCCCGTGCTTCAGTCCCAGCTTGATCGAGTTCTGAATGGCCCGCAGATCTTCCTTTCGCCGATAAGATAGGTCTTCGTAGGGTATTTGCCCGCCGATGATGATGTCCCACTTCTGTTCCTTGACCAGTTCTTGCAGCTCTTGCGGACTTTTTCCGGTGGCATACAAGCCGCCCACCAATCCGCCCATGCTCGTCCCAGCAAGATAGTCGATGGGAATGTGATGATCCTCGAACCACTGCAGCACTCCAATATGCGCCAGGCCGAGTGCGCCGCCCCCTTCCAGCGCAATGCCGATCTTCGGTCGTGACGTTCCCGGCTGATTTTGAGCCGATTGCTGTGCCTGAGGCTTGCTTTCCTGAGCTTGCGCCTGCGCGTATACAGCTACGTTGCTTAGTGCAATGATAGCCGCGATGGCTGAGCACAAGAAAAAACGGCGATTTCGAGAAAACATCGAAGACCGGCGACTTTTCATGGAGGGTCTCCTGGGATTTTGTTTCGTAGGTTTTTGATTAAGGCAAGGAAAGTGTCACGCAGTTTAGAGGTTCGAGCAAGCCATTCGACCTTGTAGGTCGCCGCGCCATGGATTCAATTTGGCCGCGTCGCTGACACGTCCCGTAAGGCGAGTCGGCGTCGGTTGGTCTTGCGTTCGCGCCATGTAAGGAAGACAAATATCACAACTCCCCAAGCAATGGTGCCCGTAACGAGCGGGTCCATCTTGCCCGGTAAGGAAAACGCGGTGGCGGGGTACAATATGATTACCCCGACATCGGCAACCGCGTGACGAAAGGAACTGGCGTTGTACTCCAATCCGTACAACAGCATGGACCACGCAACAAGATTTAACAGGAAAGCCCCAGCCAGCGCTCCCGCCGCGTATCCAATCCACCTCATACGAGCACTCCAGCCATATGGTGTCACATAACCGGTCCGATCCAGGTTCTCTGAGTAGAGAACACCTACTCGTCTATCAAATCTTTTTCGTGTCGTCCTGCGAACACAGCTCTCACGGAATAAAATGTGCTCACGAATGCCCCCATGCAGAGTATTCCAGCACACACATATTGAAGACTAATTGCGGCCGATAGCGCCCGATCGCGGAAGTCGTGACGGAAAATAACCGCAGACCCCACTGTGCCGACTAGTGCGAATAACAGAGCCAGCAGCGCGGCCAAACCGGCAGTGACGCGGCCAATTCTTCCTTGTTTGCTTTCCCATCCAATTCTTCCGATGAAATACCACCACGTCGTTCCGATGACGAGAAAAATACCGAATAGCAGTCCAGAGGGGTCGCCGCAACACATTGCGAGCGGCACAGCCAGAAAATCGACACCAATGAGGCGATAGTAACCCCAGTTTGTCCTACTCTGAAGCCAAGCAGTGAGAACAATCAAAAAACCGTGCACCGCAGGAAGAATGAGCAGGGGTGGACTCCACCATCGGGCACCATCCTTCCCATGGCACATATCATTGCATGATAAGCAAGTCGTGATAGCAAACCAAGAGAAGCACAAGTTTAAATCCCAGTTACTCGGGCCGTTCACACTTGGACCGCACCTACATTTTCGAACATTAGTGGGCTACCGATTCGCACCAGTTTGGATACGTCAGTGCAAGTGGGACTATTTCTTAGCTGCGTTAGCTGCCATTCGAGCGCGGAAGTTTTTTTCCTGCTGAATTTCTTCGTCGCTGAAGGCGGATGCGAATTCTTCGGGCTCAAAGACCTGGCGGATCTCTATGTCGGTCTCGCCTTCGTTGGGACAGCGCTTGACCCACTCGATGGCCTCTTCGAGAGACTTGACCTGCCAGAACCAGAAGCTGGCGATGAGTTCCTTGCTTTCGGTGAAGGGGCCGTCGGTGACGGTGCAGTTCTTGCCGGAGAAGTGGACGCGGGCGCCTTTGGAGGAGGGGTGAAGACCGTCGTAG
>DATHPO010000214.1:0-8016 GCA_035483835.1 Terriglobales bacterium | reverse complement strand
TCCGGCCTTCTGAATGCGGCCGACGGAGAGGGACAGCATCTTAGCCGGCGCGAGCTTGCCTCCGGCGATCTCCTGCAGGCGGGAGTACACGGTCGATCCCGAGGCTTCGGACGAACGTTGATAGATTACGGCCCGCACTAGGGCCTGGAAGACGTTGTCAGGCGAGGAAGGCGGCCGCAGCGGCGCGCCCCTAGCCGCGCGCACGAGCTTGATCGTACGGCCGAGATGGGGGTCCTTCTTCGACAGGTAGCGTTCGATGTCGATCGCGTCGCCCATTCGGAATCTTCCTCCGTCGATCTCGAGTTACTTCAGTCGCAGGGGAAAAACATCCTGACGTCCGTCGCGCGCCGGGTGCGCCTATTCCCTGCATAACGCTCGACTGCAAGGATCCTCTCTGAGTTCTGCGCCCGAGGCGGGCCAGTCTGAGTTCAGCCTGCAGAAAGGTCTTCGAAAGCCACGGAATGTAGGCGGCGGGCGTCTGGATGAGACCGACACGGCATTCGTTTGGCCAGATAAAAATCTTTTTAGGTTCGGCCTGCCGGCGCGCTTGAGTGTTTTCTCTTCTGACGGCGTTGTAACGAAGCGCTCGCAACAGCAAGGATCTTGAGATGGCCGATTATGAGGAAGCGGTAGCCCGTGAAGTGCATACCTTGTTGCTTTCGGCTAAGCCGGAAACGACCGACAAAGACCTAGCGAGCGCAGCTGAACGGGCGTCCTTCGAGAAGGACCCCAAGGCATGCCGGAGCGACGATTTTAGAGCTGGGGCTTTTTCTGCCATCCAGGACTTCAGGAACGCGATCGTGGAGGGCGCCAGCCACTCCGAGCGGAAGCGACGCCTGCGGCATGCAGTGAACTGTGCGCACGGTTGGCTAAATGCGCGAAGATTTCCGAACCCATATTGATAGACGGCCCGCTATCGAGCTTTGGGTCCGTTCGATTTGAAGGAGTGATCAAGAGAGGCTGATTCCCGCTATCGGCGATTCCGCTTTTGCTCGAAAAGCAGACCTTCGCCGATTGAACGGCGAGGTCCGGTTCGTGCCAACGACGACGATGGTGTTGTTTGCCTCGCCCATGTCATCCAGCGCCTTCATGATGGCACCGACGCTGTCATCAAGTTGCGCCATCCCGGCTTCCTCAAGGCCATAGTTGGTGTCCGGGTTCATCTGCTTCTTGTACGCCTCGGCCCGTCGGCTCCATCATTTCCGCGCTCAATCCCTACCGGAAATACGGCGAAGGCTACGCCAGCTTTATCGAGCTTCTGGTGCATCGCACAACCCGGAACACTTGTTCTTGGTGGGGCGTATTCAAATCATCGAAAACTACGCGGAGACGCGCGATGGGGATCGCGATCGAAGTGAATTTTGCACTCTGGATCATGATTGGCTGCGGAATAGCGGAGTATCTGATCTAGGCCAACAGCCACTTTGCTACTTGGACGGTGAGCCAGCCGAAGGCTGATACCCAGCCGATCATCGCGACCGCAACCGCAGTCAAATACCCGATAACAAAAAGCCGCTTCAATGTTGCCCCTCTGCTGACTGTCGATCCTAACGGTACCGCTCCGGTGACGCTGTTCACGGCAACTTCCTCCAACTGCCACAAAAAAAGACGGCCTCAGCGGGGGCAGGGGGTCAAGCCGAGGCCGTCTTTGGGGTCGTGCCGTGGGGGCGGCACGTCGGGATAATTCGGCAATCCGCTAGCGGTTCCTAAGGACCGGTTTGTGCCCTGGACTGTTCCGCCGAAGGCTATTTAACAGTGCGCAGTTTGGAGTTGTGTAGACTTTTGCACCGAGCTCCAGCGGCCGATCTGCCACAAGGATTACCACGTTTTCCCGAATCCCTGAGCTGGGATAGCTCGATAACTGCCGACGGAGCCATGACGGAGAAGGGACCCGATAACGGACCCGCGCCTATTTGCTCAAAATGCGGGGCTCGAATGTCGCACTACGCGACGCTACCAAAAACCCACGAGCGGCCAATGCTCGTCATCTATCGGTGCGATCGCTGCCTGACGACGGTCAGCACGCTAACTGAAACCCCACGAACCTGAATGTGCCTGTGACGATATGGCAGACAACGATAAGTCGGCATCATTCCGAGTACGGCTGAGCGCCTTTTCGGATGGTGAAAGGAAAAGAGCGAAATTACTTCCTCCCGGTCCAGAGCGGGACCTAGCACTACGAAAGATACGTCAGGCTGAAACCGCCGCCCACTTGGACGACTGGGCTAACTCGCCCGGATTACAGCCGCCAAAGCGGAGCGGAATGTCAGGAGAAAAATAAAGAAACGAACGTCACGTCACCTTCGAAAGTCCGGTCCGTCCAGATCATGGCCATCGATGGTACTTGGCGGCGATTGTGCGCCCTTAAGGACGTATCCGAGAGCGGTGCCACACTCGTCATAGAAGACTCTGTGGAGGGGTTGAACCTGAAAGAGTTCTTCCTGCTGCTCTCGTCAACAGGGCTGGCCTATCGTCGCTGCGAGATGGGCCGGATGAATGGCGATCAAATCAGTCTTCTGCGTCAGCGCGGCAAGCAAAAGAAGCCGAAGCTCGAAGACTTTATTTGAAGTCGCGTTTCCCGCACACGAAGCAGCCTGTTGATGCGAGCGCCAAGTGGGAATGGTACTTGCCTCTCGCCAATTCAAGCGCTTAGTTCTGATCGGACGGGGTACCGAGATGGTGGACAGACTGAAGCGAAGTTTAGAGCGGATTGCCGCTCCAATTTGCCCCGCGTGCCATGTCGAGATGCCTTGGTTTCAATCCACAATGGTCGCGCCCGATCCCGTCACGATTGAACATTTGTTCGTTTGCCCAAACTGTCATCGAACAGAGTCGAGAAAATCAACCGTGCCCGGCCGTTCCGTGCCGCCGCACAAACTTTCCGCGCCGCGGTTGCGGCTTGTCAGGTAGGTGGGAGGCCGCATCTGGTCGTCTTTGCGCTGGCGGTTGGGGAGCGTGACCGGTTGCGCCCTAAATCTCCGCGACTTGCTGCCTCGGAGCCGCGGGGCGCTTCTCGCCTTTAGGGCCTCGGCCCCGGAGCATTAATCATTTTCCTGACCGCGCAAGTCGCGTCCGCCAAATAGATCAATGGAATGGCCAGTGGGCCGAGTACCACCGCAGCTAACATCCATCGTGATCGGTTCCATCCCCGCTCGCGCGCAAGATAGTCGACGATAAACAGCGACGCCAAGACCACGATAAAGAACAGGATATATCCCATTTTAGCCCCCTGCTTTCCGCTAAAATATATCACAGAAGCTCGGCCGGCGCTGCCGCCCGTCAAGGGCCAAAGGTACCAGCCGATCTAGAAGCCGAGGCCGAGTTCGAGGAGCAGTGGGGCGTTTTGCGGTTAAGTGCTTCAGTCGAAGGCGCCTTACGCGCAATTCGATGATTCAATAACTCATCGCCGCCCTTGTTCTTTGCTTTCATTCCGAAGGCTACGAACAGTAAATTCGATCCGACCGTCTGAAAGCTGCCGCCAGTTTTCAATAACTGGGACAAACCGAGTGTTTGAATCCCGAGTGATTATATCGCGAGCTTTGGTCCGCGCTTCATCCAAGGACAGAACGAAAATTTCAGGTGACTTTAGAAATCCGGTCGGCCAAATCGCGGGGTCGAGATGACATGCTCGCAACCCTCCGTTTTGAGCGGTTTGCCCGTTTTTGATCACGCCATTTAAGAGTTTAAGAGCATGATCGACACTTATCCCCGCTAATCACCGTTATGGGCACTGCCAGTCCTAGGGTGTGGAAGTACCACATGCACGTGGCCCGTACTCGAAACCTCGAGTGAGTCCCTGTCACCGCAGGGCTAATTATTTAGCGACCGCGGCAAATGCCTTTGACTATGCGGTCAAGTGCCGCGTTCTCGCGATTGATTGGATCGTTCGGAATTAATCGCGAGTTTGGCGGCGCAAAGCCGGAGGAACCGATTGCTGTTGTGCGGCCTCTATTTGTGACAGCAGACGGAGACCGCAATGCCAGTGTTCCATTTTAACTCTCTAACCGGTGACATGTTCTTGCCAGATCCTGAGGGAGAGGAGCTTCCTAGCCTAGCCGCCGCTCGCGAGGCGGCCGAAATAACGGCCAGGGAGACTTTGATCGAAGCGATCAGGACCGGAGACATCGCTCCTGATTGCATTCAGGTTACCGATAGCGAGGGGCACGAGGTGGTGACCGTTCTGCTCAAGGATCTGTTGCACACAGGCAGCGGAACGTTCAGCCCGTCTGTTTCCCTCCTTGACCATCACAAGTCCTCCCGAAGGGCCTTAAAGAAAGGGTGATCCCACCTTGCCTTCCGCTGACCTCGCTCGATACTCGATCTCCGCGAGCAGCTTGGGCTGGAAAGCCATGGCCTAAAGCGGGCGCATCGGGAGCGGAAGCTGCACGTCGTGATAGCGGCCTTCGTATTGCTCGACGAAATATTCCAGGTAGAAGGGCACGTCGCGCATTTGGAGATCGCATCGATAGCGAACCTCATGAGCGACATCCGCCGAAACGTCCCGCGACCAACCTTCGGCGGTATTGAAAGCGACGACGCGAACCGGGTTGCTGAACTCGCCCTCCAGCATCCCTATGATGACAGCCTCAAGGTCCGCCCGCTTGAGGTCGGTTTCGCGATAGGAGCGGCCGACAGGTCCAAAGTCATCCACAACGATGTAGGCGGTGTGATCGTCGTCACTCGGCACGATCAATGGTGTCCAGCCGGGATTCCGCATCGCAACTCTCCACGCAACAGAACCGGAAACTCAATTAAATCTGCTACAAACCGTTCCAGCGGTCGTGGCAAGTTTTAATCCGTTGGTTGTTGCTGGTTGCCCGATGCGCCTTTGGGCGGCGGTGCTTGCTTAGTGGCTGAGGATCGTGAAGGCAGCAAAGGCGATCGGCAGCTCGACCAGGGCTGTGCCGACGGCTATTAACCACACTTCTCGCCTGGTTTGCTTGTCCACACATTCACAACGGTCGAGGGCTATGGGTTGTTCCCATGCCAAGCCGAGGCCAGTCGCGCCGGAACTAGCCGCGCGCCGTCGCTTTGCTGGATTGGGGTCGCTGGCGGAAGGCGTCCTTGGCCATCAACCCGAGGGGCGGCTCGCAACGGTCACCCGTTTCTATTCACGAGCAACTCTAGTCTTCATCCGGCTCGCGCACGACCGGCGGCTCGTCGTCATGTTCCTCTTCTTCGTCGTCCTCGTCGTCTTCATCAGGATCTTGGGGCGGCATAGCGTTGCCGATGATCAAGACGGGATTTCCGTCGATCAAACTGGTGCAAAACTCCTCGGGGACTTGTCGGATCATGTTGCTTCTCCGATGGTTCGGGCAGCGGTAGTCAATTTCTCAAATGCTGAACTTTTCAGACGGTTGAGGTCGCGCTGGCCAGACGCGGCCCGCTCGAGGATATGCTCCGCTACCTCAAGCGGCGTGACGGGTTGGCAGACCAAGAAAAGACGATCCGCAACGACTTCGTCCATGGCCTGTCGCATGATGGCGACAGTCGAGGCATCGAATTTCCGTTTCCAATTATTCATCGAATCGTGACCCAAATCGTTTGGGTGCGTCTTAGGATTCTTATGTAAACGGACGATGAATTGAGTGGCGCTTGTTTTAGCATTGCCGCCCCGTGGCAATTAAGCTGAAAGCCGACGCTGATTGTTAGCGACGTGCTGGCGAACTCTCGCAACTACCGCCCTCGGGCTCTGGCCTAAGAACAAACTTGTTCCAGCTTCGGCAGAAGCGTTGATTTTCTCGGTGAACATCAATTGTATCTCGGTCATAGCGTCGGGTCCGCCTGAAATGATCTTCATCATTCTAAGACCGATGACCTCGTTGGCTTCGATTGCGAGCCGAATAAAGGGTATGAGCACAACGCCTCCTTGGCGAGGCGGACTTGCCTGCTTCGCTATAATACGGCAGCAAGAGTAAAAGTTCCCAAGGGGATCAAGGAGAGCACTCTAGGACCGTTTCTTTTTCGGCTTTGTGGGACGCTTGGGCTCGGGCTGGGCGTTGCGGACGGCGAAGCGGTCAAGGCGCTACCCGCTGCGACAAGTGCATTTTTTCCCGACTGCGAGCACCGTCAGATTTCACGAGCAGGAACAGATTGTTCGCTTTAAGTTCAACTATCACTTCAACGAGCCGATCATGGCCCGGTACTGATCATTTTTCAAAAGAGCTAAAGAGCCCCGGCATCGTCCGGGGCTTTTTGTTGTTTGAAGCTCATGTTCCACGATCGGGCGCGGAGGAAAGCCGCTAGGTTTCATGGCCGAGGACAGGCGATGTACAATGCGTCGTACGTTAATGCCTGTATTCCAGCCAGAACGGTTGAGATGGATCTTGAGGGGTGGTGCTGCTTGGACCGTATCCAATCGCCTCAACGATCACCTCTTCATCGCCAGCGGAGCCATCCCAGTGGACTGCTTTGGCCGGGTGTAACATGTAGCTGCCTGGCTTAAGAGGTACAGCGTGATCAGGGTCAAATGTGTCGCCCGTTCCGGTGTACCACGTCCCTTTAAGGACAGTGATATGTCGGTCTTCGCCGTGCCAATGAGGACGGTCCATCACGTGAGGCGGGAATTTGACACGCGTCACGTAAATGCCGGGCTTGGTCGGGTCGCCCATAACAACGGCGAGCTGAGCGCCATGACCGTTCGGGAAATCTCTCCAGCTTACTTCGTCGGGTGTGATCCTGACGAAGCCCTTGTCATCCGTTGCCGCCAAAGCCGACAACCCAACCAGAACGCTCACTACTACTGAGCCAAACATCAAAGTTGATCTCATTTTACCTCCCAGCGCAAAAGCGCGCGCAAGCGATTTTCCCGGTCGTAAAATTGGAATCAAGTTACGGGGGCGCTGTCTTTTGGAATGCACCACGATTCCCAGAACACGCATTTTGCTGGTCCCCCGACCAGCCAACATCCAAGCGCAACCGGAGGGCGAAGGCAATACTGCGTGCGCGAAAGCCGCCTGAAGCATTACAAGGGCGGGGTCAAATCGGTCTGCGACGTCTAGCAATCTTTCTCAACGGAAGCCTCAGCGCGCCTGCCCTGCGACGTACCGCAAACGTGGTCCGGTTCAGAGCCTTGGCAATAATCTCGGCGCTGCACGTAAAGACGAGATCCCGGAGCTCTTTATCCCGTTCGGGCGTCCAAGGCTGTCGTGGCGTACTTTTCATTTCCCTTGCCTTTCAGCCCATCTGCAATTGTCTCGGCCTGATCTTTCTCAAAATTACCTGCATCTGTCTGGCACGTGAACAGATGGCAGCTTCGGTCCGATTCATCCGGATGCCGATAGCTGTTGAGCTGAGTCCCGTGAGCGCCAAACTCCGCAGCGTATCATCTTCGGCCTGCGTCCATGGCCGAGAAGCGAAATGCTCGGGTTCTGTCATCGGTCCACGCGCGCCATCGCCGTGGGAACAACGAATTCAAAAGCAATTATTTTGAAGGTCATCGCAAATCCTAGCGTTGACCTACCCCAACCGCAAACTGCCACCTTCCGCTGAGTCGGGGAATTCGAAAATCAAAATCAATAGTGGAAGGCCGTCAAAGGGACTTCGCAAAAAAGGCCCCGCCATTCGCGACGGGCGCCAAGTCTAGGGAGAAACCGCCGTCCATAGACGGCATCACGACGTTAGGCTGATTCGCTCACTGGAAGATGTGCCCCAATCCACACAATGGCGGCCAAAGCGTCGCTAAGTCTTGGCTCTTCTATCCTTAGCTGATCGCCTATCTACTTGGGATCGGCGTTCACCGATTAGTCGCTTTTCTTCTTCAGAGCGCGTGTCTGTTCCAGACCGTCGTTCTTTTGTTTTTCGTCTATCTGCACCCGACCGCTTCTTAATGTCGCCCATCGTGTGTCTCCGCTGGTTGCCGAGAATCGTGGCGCCTACCGCAGGGCTGATCCAAAAATCGACAAGCTTGTGAGCGGCGTGGTTGCGACGCACGCCGCTCGCTGGCAGCGGCGCCGACTGCTGCTGCTCAACACGACACAATCCGCGAACAACGCAATGATTATTTCAAAATCCGCG
>DATHPO010000213.1:0-6547 GCA_035483835.1 Terriglobales bacterium | reverse complement strand
TGAATGACGTTTTTGCTTGGCAAGCAGGCGAACTTTCGGCATGACCCGCCGATGTATTTGCGTTCGATGACTGCGGCGCGCTGCCCGCGCTGAGCAAAGGCCCAGGCAGCGATTGTTCCTTCCGTGCCGCCGCCTAGAATTAGGAGATTCAACCTTTTCGAGCGACAGCTTGACTCTTGGCCTGCATTGATTTCATGAGATCGGCCGCTGAAGCTCCTTCGAGCGACAGTCCGTATCCGACTTCTCGCACAATCCGCTCCTTTAGCGGTTGAATGAAGTGGATGCGCGTGTTGCGGCGCGTCACTTCCGGCGCTTTCAAGTACAACTCGGCGAGTTCGTGCGCTCGGCTGAGCGCGTTACCGTTCGGCACAACTTCGGCAACCACTCCCCAGTCGTGTGCGGTGCGCGCCGTCAGCGGCTGTGGGTTCAGCAGGAACGCCTCCGCTCGTCCTGCACCGGCGCGATAACTCCAGGTGGTAAAGATTCCGTCGCCGGGCGCAACCCCCGCGGAGAAGTGGGCCACATCCTGGAAGGTCGCACCATCCGCCGCCACAATTACACTGGCAAGCAGCGCGTAGTCTGAATGCACATGGGCACGTCCCTCGATCGCCGCAATGACCGGCACTCGTATGTTGGCTATGTTTTCCAAAACCTGAACACCTTCGTCGTGAACCTGACTCCAGACGCCGGGATCGGTGACGTCACCGAAAGAGGACCAATCGACATCAGTAATGAACTGCCCACCTGCGCCTGTCAGGATAACGATTTTGTTCGCCCTATCTTGCGCAATCCGGTAGAAGGCATCGACAAATTCTGTGTGAGATTGCGCGGTCATGAGGAACGGTCCGCCGTTGCTGTGAAATTCAACGACGAGCACACCCTTGGCATCTCGCGTCAGCTTCAGACTGCGATAGGCATCGAAGTAATTGGCCTCAAGTGCATTCATAATATTTTCCTCTCTGTCTCGTCCCGTAGGATCGAATTAGACTCGCGAGTTTAGTTTTGGCCAATCGCCTGGTTAACATCCGCAACTGCCTCAGAGTTTCGGACGAGTGTTAGCTACGTTCAGAGAAAACCTTGCTGATGACGGAAAGATCCTGATTGGCGTTCATACACGTTGGCAATGGCAATCCCAATGCCAAATATTTTTTTCCGCTAACTGATTGATCCTTAACTGCTCCGGAGCAGGTAAGGCGCGAAGCGCGGCTCAAGTGTCAAAACTGTCAAAATTAAAACCTTGACGCTAGGGAACCCAACTTAATGGGCGCGACGTCGTCGTAATCGTCGACACCGTGATTTTCCCAAGGTTCATTTCGACCGTCGCTTCGATGCGAGTTGCTTTAAGACTTCCTTCGTGAAGACGCCGCAGTGGAATCTGGCGTGATCGTCGATCAGTTCCAGGAGAGCATCTTCCCCGGCTGCGCTGATGGCACTGAGGTTTGCTATATCGATGACAAGTTCACGGCCATCAAGATGCTCTTTGGCCTTTGTGTACTCGCTCAGAAGTTCGGCTACCCAAGGCTCAACGAGAATACCTTCGACCACCAGTCGGCATTGGCGTGGGCTCTTAATGACAGAGATCTTCAACATGCCAGACTCTTCCTTGTAGGTCCGAGAGTGCAACACGCCCCCCAAACTTTGCAGCTGTAACTACTTTAAATTTCAGGACGGCATTGAGATCGGCAGGAATGAAGTCGAAGGTGTTAATTTATGAGTTTTGACACGGCTCGGCCGGGCAGACCGATCACGCGGCGTAGTCTCTGGGATCAATACCAAGCTTTCTTATCCGCGCCAGGAGTGTCGTGCGATTGATGCCCAGGCGTGCAGCGGCTCCATTACCCCCGCCCACGCGGCCCTTGCTTAACGTGAGCGCTCGCATAATCTCTTCCCGCTGTTTCTTCGCACGTTCCGCGCTTTTCGTTGCACGGCCATCGGCCATCTTCTTGCCCTGCTCGCTGGCCAGCACCTGTTTTCCGTTTAGTGCCTGAATGGTACTTCTTACAATTTCCGCTATTTCTTCCTGACGTGAATCCTTCGCTTCGCGCTGATGTTCTTCTCCGCTCAAGTTGCGCATCTCCATAAGCGGCGCACCAAGCGACTTGCCACGGGTGAGGATGACAGAGCGTTCCACCAAGTTTTCTAACTCGCGGATGTTTCCGGGCCATTCCCAGGTTGTGAATGCCCTCATTACAGACGGCGGTATTCTTTTGATGTCCTTCTGAAGCTGCTTCGCGAATTTCTGCACAAAATAACCGACCAGCAGTGGAATATCTTCTTTGCGCTCCCGAAGAGGTGGGAGTCGAATCGGGAAAACATTTAGGCGGTAGTACAGGTCGCTGCGAAATTCGCCCCTCGCAACCATCCTGACCAGGTCGCGGTTGGTCGCAGCAATCAAGCGAACGTTCACCTTCAGAGTCCGTGTGCTCCCTAGCCGTTCAAACTCCTGTTCCTGAAGGGCTCGCAAAAGCTTTGGCTGGGTTTCCGAGGGAATGTCCGCCACCTCGTCCAGGAAGAGCGTACCGCCATCCGCCAGCTCCAGCCTCCCAATTTTCTGGCAGATAGCGCCCGTGAACGCACCCCTTTCATGTCCAAACAATTCGCTTTCCAACAGCCCGGTCGGGATAGCAGCACAGTTAACCTTGACGAATATGCGGTCCTTTCGACGGCTATGTTCGTGAACTGCGCGGGCGATCAACTCCTTTCCCGTTCCTGTTTCGCCGAGGAGCAAAACGGTTGAATCAGTGCGCGCAACAGTTTCGACCAGTTGCAAGACTCGCTTGAGAGGCGTACTGCTCCCCACAATTTGCCCGAAATCCACGTCGCCGCGGATCTCTTGTTCGAGATAAAGATTCTCTTGGGCCAGTCTCTCTTTGAGTTCGCAAAGCTCGCGGTATGCGAGACAATTCTCAATGGCAACGGCTATCTGCCCCGAAGCCTCCCCTATGAAGTCGACTTCCTCTGGCGCGAAGGAATTGTTCCGAGTCCGGGCAATCGCCAAAACTCCGACGGCTCGGCCCCGATTCACGAGCGGTATCACACATTGACTCTTCACACCCTCAGCGACGAGCAACTTGTAGTAGTGGGAAGGAAACTCATCGGCATCGGTTATGGTTCTAACGACTGGTTTGAGTGTTTCAAGGGCTTTCCTGGCGATGCCCACCGGCTCAATGAGCATCTCTTCCTTGATAAGGCCTTTTCCCTCCGGGAAATCTACTGCGTACACCCGAAACTGTGAGGAGTCTGCTTCAGGGAGCGAGATGTGTACAGCGTCCGAATCCGTTAATTCACGAACGGTGGCTGTAATGGCGCGCAGCACTTCGCGAAGGTCTAGTTTCGACGTAATCCGATTAGTCAGTTTGAGGAGTAGCTGGAGTCGATTGTTTTGAATGATTAGAGCTTGCTCTGCTTTTTTGCGATCATCGATATCGGTATTTGTGCCATACCATTTCGCGACCTTGCCTTTGTCGTCGAAGGATGGAGTCGCTCGGAACAAAAACCAGCGGTATAAGCCGTCGAAACGACGCAAGCGCGCTTCGATTTCACCCGGCTGGCTGGAGGCTATCGCGGTTCGCCAGTAATCCACGAGCGCATTCAGATCGTCCGGATGAACTGCGGCTGTCCAGCCCCAATCCTCCACTTGATCTGCCGCAAGGCCAGCGTAATCCAACCAGCGGCGGTTAAAAAATTGAGCAGCCCCATCGGCTGAGGCCGACCATGCCATACACGGAATGGTTTCTATAACTTCGCGCAGCTCTCGCTCACTGCGCTGCAGCCGTTCGTTCTGACGTTGCAATTCCGCGTTTGCGGCCTCTGCTCGTTTGAGGTTGAAATTGTCGTCAATCGCGAACGCGACAACTCGACCAATTAGTCGCAAGAAGCTAATGTCATCGCTGCTGTAACTAATTCCAGGGTGTCCCGACATGCCCAGAGCGCCGAGGCGGCGTTGTGGCGTGGTGAGGGGAACAAAGACGAGTGGCCCGACGTCAAGCCCTTGAGCTGCAATCCCTTGCTTGAGGCGGAAGGGTATTCCTTCATCGGTGTTCCAGTCGCGAATGTAGATCGGTTCCTGCTTGGTATATGCCTGCCACGATGGCCGCTGTTCAACTGGCACATGCGCGTATGCCGATACGAGGCTCTTCTCTCGGCCGACCACGGCCCATTCGACTTCAGTGGAGTTCTCCTTGTAGACTACGATGTAAAACTGTAAGAAGACGAGGAATTCGCGCAACTGTTCAGAGAGGATCTTCGTCAGATCCTCAGGCTCTTGGCACAGTGAAAGGGCTTCGCTAAGACGAAGCACTGCCTCATATCGTCGACTGTCTGTCCGCTGCGGAATGGATGCCTGCATGCTCATCTGGTTCTTGGGCCGCAGTGTGATCGATTCAGAAGTTTAACGCATAAGAATTCGTTCAGGAGTTCAAATTCCGCTCGCACTCGGGGTTTCCAAATCTTTTGCCAAGTGTTTTCGGCAACAGGGAAGGAGTAGCCCGCTGCAAGCGCGGCGTCTTTGGCGTTCATCCCCAGCACCTTCTCGCGAATGAACGCATGCTGCTTACGAGTCAGGCCTCGACCTCGCCTTCTTTTGTGATGACCTGCGCGATGGCATTTTTTATCCCTCCGCCTTGCCCTCATACTCTAACAGTGACAAGTACACTGTTACCACCGTAGCCGGTCGTCCGACCTTTGGAGACTCATTTCTCGGGAATTTCTGCGTCACCTTCGTTCCTGCTTTTCCTGTTCGTTTTCCTGTTAATCAGGATAGGGCGTTTATCGGATGTTGCCGCTTTTCGAGTCTAAGTATTAAAACACAAGGTTTGATACAGTGCGCCTCTCGAAAATTCGATCCCGAGTTGTCTCTCATTTGCGGCCACATGACGGAGGGCCCTTTGATACAGCTTGCGGTGCGCATGGAAGTACGATGCAGTCAGACCCTATTGAGACAGTTTTTTGGTACCTGCACTTCCGAAGGCCGGCCTAGTGAGCAGGGGTTCAGCCTTTGTAAGGATTCTGAATGGGAATCACAAGAGGCTGCTGAAGGCAAAGCTCTCTGATCACTAAATCGCGTGGCTAGTATAAATCGTTATACCGTTCCCATCGGGGTCCTTTATGCAAAAAAGATGATGTCCGAAAAACGTTTCATCAGGGATCTCTCCTGCTGCGATTCCCCGACTGATTAGCTCCAACCGGTATTTTTTCAATTCATTGAGGCCTTTGCCTGTAATCATGAGGTCAAATTGCTCAGAGAATTTCTTATGGAATTGTCCCGTCAAACTTTGCGCCACGCCTTCTCCAGCCAGCTGATCAACTTCTAACAATAGAAGATGAGTGCCTCCACGCAGTTCGATAATTGCGGCCTCTTCGTCAATAGCAAATGGAGGAAGGCCGAGATTCGAGTAAAATTGGCAACTGGTCTTGAGGTCAGCCACCTTAAAAACAAGGTGACCTACTGTTAATTCTGGGTCAACGACAGTCTTCATCTCGCTCAATCCTAGACCGCTCATGGTTCACCTCACAAGTTGTTCTTCAAAAGTGCCCTGAACCAACACTGATACGGCAGCGTTGCGGTTCGTTTTGAAGGGCGTTCTTATAGAAGATACCATACGGTATCTTTGAAGGCAAGTACTTTATTGCGCCACTGGGTCATCCACTGGAATACAATTTCGAGCCGTTGAGGAGACTTTCGAAAATGAAGGCGACCAAAGTAAAAAACGCGTACATGAAAAAGAAGGACCCTCTCTTCGTTAGAGAATCCCTCTTAAATGCCGCCTTCGAACTTGCTGCGACCAAGGGCATGGCTGATGTTACCGTCAACAAAGTGAGCGAATTGGCGGACGTTACTAAGGGGGCCGTCTTTCATCACTTCGATAGCAAAGAGACGTTGGTGACCGAGTTGATGCAGATGCTATTGAGCCGATTGGACAAGCAGTTTGACCGACTGATGGCGGAGGAAGAGAATTCCGACGGATGTTTTACTCGTGCATACATTAGGGCCGCATTCTCCGAAGGTGCGGCTGAACGTAAAATCTGGGGCGCGCTTTTGAGTCTGATGACCTCTAAAGATCAGGTCGGACGGGTTTGGAATAACTGGTTGAGCGAACGCCTAAAGAGACATTCAAAAACGGATTCGAGGATCGAGCTTCGTGTCGTAAGACTTGCGGCAGATGGCGTGTGGCTTGAGAGAATCATGAACTCAAAATCGAAAAACCTAAAGGGTGTCGAAGAATATCTCGTTGAGATGACGCGAATCCGTTAGCTTCGATCCTGAGATGGGCTTCTACTCTGCGGAGGCTGACATCGCTACCTAGCGTGGTTCACGAGACGATAGCTTCGGGTTGCACAGTCAAGCGTCGTTCAACACCGGCAGTGCGGATGCCGTTTAGTGTCAAAGCAGGCCGCGGTGGCCAGTGTAGTTTTCGTCGACGTCCAGACCATGCTCCTTGATAACCTCGGCAGCAGCAGCCAGTGCTGTTGCGATGGCAGGATAGCCAACGTATGGCAGCGCCTGGATGAGAACTTCCTCGATTTCTTTCAATGTGAGGCCGTTATT
>DATHPO010000212.1:0-3463 GCA_035483835.1 Terriglobales bacterium | reverse complement strand
GGGAAACGTGTCATTGAGAGCAGGCGGGGCAGTACGGGGAATGACGCGAATCCCTGGTTTGCGATCGACGAGACTGACAAAACCGACGAAACTCATGGGCCGGTGTGGTTCGGTGAACTGGGATGGAGCGGTAGTTGGCGGTTCACAATCGAGCGCACTCCTTCGGATCAGTATCGAGTCACCGGCGGCTTTAACCCTTTCGACTTCGGTTACCGACTCTCTCCCGGAGAGTCTCTCGAAACTCCGCCATTTTATGCCGGGTTCACCGATGGCGGACTCGGCGAAGCTTCACGAATCCTGCACCGCTACCAACTTGAGCAGATCCTGCCGGGAAGTCCCCATCCCCGAATTCGCCCTGTCCTCTATAACTCCTGGGAGGCAACCGAGTTCAATGTGGATGAGGCAGGGCAGATGGCGCTCGCCGAGAAAGCCGCCCGGCTTGGAGTAGAGCGGTTCGTGGTAGATGACGGCTGGTTCGGGGAGCGCAACAATGATCATGCTGGACTGGGTGATTGGTACGTAAATTCGCGGAAATTTCCGCGCGGGCTGAAGCCGCTGATTGACCGGGTGCACCACCTCGGGATGGATTTCGGATTGTGGGTCGAGCCCGAGATGGTCAATCCGGACAGCGATCTTTATCGGAGGCACCCCGATTGGGTCATGAACTTTCCCGGAAGGCCCCGAACTGAGGGTCGAAACCAGCTTGTTCTGAATCTCGCCCGCGACGATGTCAAGGAATACATCTCTTCCCGGCTGGATCGGCTCGTAACGGAAAACGACATTGGTCTTCTCAAATGGGACTACAACCGCAATTGGTCCGAGCCCGGCTGGCCCGAGGCGCCGTTCGCAGATCAGAAAAAAATCTGGGTGCGTTATGTGCAGAACCTGTACGACATCATCGATCGATTACGCAGCAAGCATCCTCGGCTCGAAATTGAGGGATGTTCCGGCGGAGGAGCTCGCGTCGATTTGGGAATGCTGCGGCGTGTCGATCAGGTCTGGCCTTCCGATAACACCGATGCACTGGATCGCCTTACCATCCAATACGGCTTCACTCAGGCATACAGTCCACACGTAATGATGGCTTGGGTCACGGACGTGCCAAACGGGATCAACGGCCGAGTAACGCCGCTCAGATTTCGCTTCCTGGTCGCGATGACTGGCTCACTTGGCGTCGGTGGCAATTTGAACAAATGGTCCGATGATGGGATCGCCGTTGCCAGCAAGATGATTTCTTTCTACAAGCAGATTCGCGCGACCGTACAGGACGGAAAACTGGTTCGACTTGGTTCCCCCATGGAATCTGAGTTCAGTGCGATACAGTACGTTTCGCAAGATAGCCAGCAGCTCGTAGTCTTCGCCTTTTTGCATTCGCAGCAATTTGGCCGAAGCGTGCCACTGCTGTATTTGCAGGGCCTACCCGAAGATGCCATGTACTCCGTCAGCACGATCGACAACGGGTCCGAGGAACATACGGGAAAGCTGAGCGGTGCTTACCTCATGCACCATGGAATCCAGCTTAGCTTACGCGGGGATTACGATGCCACAGCTATGAAGCTCGATCGTGTGCAGTGAAGAACTACGGGCAGGATGATTTGAGGGAATGAGGAGGAATGGAGATTGGATCGTCAGACGCTGCAAGGCTCGTTTGACGCGTGCGTTCTCAAAAATGATGTACTGCGTTTGACGATTGTGCCACAGTTAGGCGGCAAGATCGTCTCGCTGGTACGCCTGGAAAGCGGCTACGAGTACCTCCTGCAACCGCCGGAGCCTGAACCGGCATACCGGCCACGTTCTTACGGCGCTAAATTCGAAGATCATGAGACCAGCGGCTTCGATGAGTGTGTACCGACTGTGGCCGAATGCCTCTATCCTGAACAGCCGTTTCTGCGTAGCCGATTGCCCGATCATGGGGATGTTTGGTCCTTGCCGGCGGACGCAAAAGTCGATGGAGGGCAACTTTGCCTGAGTACCCATCTCAGGAGTCTGCCGCTTCGATTTACGAAGAAGGTACAACTTCAGGAAGACAGAGTCAGACTGGACTATGAAGCGACCAACCTGTGTCAATCGGGCGTGAAGTTTCTCTGGTCTGCGCACCCCTTGCTCCGAGTCGAGCCTGACGCAGAAATTGTTCTCCCGAAGGAGGTGAAAGAAGTAGAAGTGGGCTGGTCAAACGAGGAGCGCCTGGGAAAGTCAGGCGATCGATGCGCCTGGCCAACGGCAATTGAACGCTCGGGTCGAACCGTCCCGCTCAATCAGATTCGTTCCCCGATTGCCGGCACGGCCGACAAGTTATTCACGCCCCGTCTTTCCGAAGGCTACTGTGGCATGTTCCTGCCGCGAGAGCAGGAAGGCATAACTTTCCGATTTGATCCCCGGCTGGTCCCGTTCGTGGGCATTTGGATATGTCAAGGTGGATGGCCAACCAGCCGGGCCAGCAAACACTTTACGATTGCTCTTGAACCTTGCCTGGGCCGACCCGATTCTCTGGAAGAGGCCGTGAAGCGCAACGAATGCGTCGTCCTTCGTGGGGGCGAGTCCCTACAATGGTGGATGGAGATCGAGGCAAATGGCGCAGCTGTGCGCGATCTCGGTGGACGTACATGAGTAGAGCTATCGGGAGATCTCTGGCTTCACCGCGATGGTCGCCTGCGATGATCATATTGATCTGGTTTTTCGTTGTCGCGCATCCCTCGTACCCGTCAACTCCACAACAACCCGCACAGAAACCAGGTCGCCAGCCAGAAGAGAGCGGCACGAATCCTCAATTTCTCGCCGCTTTGCGCGCCTACAAAGCTCAACAATACGCGGTGGCACGGAACCAGCTTCAGGCCATGGTGCAAGTGGCTCCCGCGAGTTTTGAAGTCAACGAACTATTAGGACTCGTTTACGTCGCTCAGGGGGACCAAGCCCATGCGAATCAGTTTCTGGCCAAAGCGGTTCAACTGAATCCAACACTTCCGGAAGCGCGGACGGCGCTCGCCACAAACCTTCTGGCGCTTCATCGAGCCGACGAAGCTGAGATTCAGTTTAGCAAGGCGGTCGAGCTGAGGCCCGACGGCTACGACGCTAACCACAACCTGGGTGAGTTCTATATCCAAACCGGCAAGATTGCCAGTGCGATTCCTTTCCTCGAACGGGCGCAGCAAGCTGATCGGACGGTCTACAACAACGGTTACGATCTGGCCTTAGCTCTTGAGCAGTCCGGCAAGCTGGATGGAGCGCGCCAGCAGCTCCAGTACCTGATCTCCTTGCAAGATGCAGCGGAGTTGCACAGTCTTCTTGGCGAAGTCGAAGAAAAGTCCCGGAACTATCTTTCTGCCGCCGCACAGTACGAGCAGGCGGCGCGAATGGAGCCGAGCGAGCAGAACATCTTGAACTGGGGTGCGGAACTGTTGCTTCATCAGACATTTGCTCCTGCCATCGATGTATTCAAGGCGGGAACGCAACGCTTTTCGGAATC
>DATHPO010000211.1:0-4340 GCA_035483835.1 Terriglobales bacterium | reverse complement strand
TTCGACGCTGAATCGGATGGTGCTGCGATACGCCGTGCCGTTGGCGCTTTTTGCAGGAACGGTAATGACGTCGCGTGCTGCCCTCAGTCAGGACATCCCGCTCGTCATCACCCTATGCATCGCCATCATTGGCTTCTACTGCGTGGTATTTCTAATCTCCCGTTTCATTTTTCGCATGCAAGTGAGCACCAGCGCGCTAGCCGCATTGACGGCCTCGGCGCCAGCGGTGCCCTTCGTAGGTCCAGCCGTCCTCGGCGATCTACTCGGAGGGCTTAGCGCAATTCCGATTGCGGCAGCCAGTCTCGTCATCAACCTGACGGTCGTGCCAATCACAATTCTGCTTCTTTCATTGGATTCGACAGGGAGAAACCCACAGACGAACACTCCCGTCCCGGAGGAACAAGGGAATTCGGCGTCGTCACCGAAATCAAACGCCGCGGTTTTCGCCGGGAAAATCGCCGAAACCCTTAAAGAGCCGATGGTTTGGGCACCGATTCTCGCTTTCATTATCGTGCTCAGCGGTCTCCGCATTCCTCAGCTGATCGTTCACTCGCTTTCCCTGCTGGGTCACGCATCCGGAGGCGTCGCGCTTTTTGCCTGCGGAATCGTGCTTGCATCCGGCAAGATCAAAGTCAACCGAAAGGTCCTGCACTTCGTATTCCTGAAAAACATCATGCAACCCGCTCTCGTCCTGGGTGGTTTGCGATGGATCGGCTATGGCAATCCCGTTGTCAGCGAAGCTGTACTAACGACCGCTATTCCAACAATGCCGATTGTGATCATGTTTGCCCTCCAGTACCGGATCGCACAGGATGAGGCAGCATCCTCCGTATTCCTCAGCATAATGGGTTCGCTCGTTACGATGGGGATTTTCATTGCCCTAACACACTAAGAAATCAACTCATCTACTAGAAACGGAGAATCCAAAGCATGACTCAAGTTGAAGCAATCGCAAAGTATGCCGCCCGCGCCTCGTTCGAAGACCTTTCGGCCGAATCACGCGGGCAGTTACCAATCCACATCCTCGATTCCCTCAGCTGCTCGATTGCGGCTTTGGGCGCCGGCCCCGTTAAGGCCTGTCGCAAGCAGGTTGCAGAGTTCGGCGGTAGTGGCCCAAGTGCGCTGATCGGCGGCGGGCAGGCGAACCCCGTTTACGCGGCGTTCTGGCACACCGCACTCGTGCGCTACGTCGATTTCATGGACAACATTCTGGCCCAAACTGAAACCGCTCACACCGCGGATAACTTCGGCGTGGCGCTGACCATCGCCGATTACGTGGGTGGCAGCGGCCGCGATCTGATGCTCGCGGTGGCATTGGGCTACACGGTCCAGTCACGGTTTGTCGATCATGCCAACTTTATGACACGGGGTCTCGATCACACGGCGCAACTGGCCTTTTCGCACAACGCCGCTGCTGGGCGGTTGCTCAGTCTCAGCGAGCAGCAGATTGGCCACGCAATGGCGATGGCTGCAGTCAGCGATGCGTCATTCGCCGTCGTTCGCGCAAAGCCACTGTCACAGTGGAAAGGTCTTGCCTCGGCGCAGTCGGCGCTCGGTGCCATGAACGCTTTGTTCCTCGCTCGTCGCGGAGTGGAGGGGCCGCTCCAAGTCATCGAAGGCCCGCTCGGGATTGATCATCTCCTGGGGATGAAGATCAACATCGACTGGGATAAAGAGGGATACGAGGGTGTCGTGGGGAGCACCATCAAAAAGTACAACTCAATGATCCACACGCAGTCCGCGGTACATTGCATGGTCGAACTCGCCAAGGCGAACAAGGTCGATCCTGAAAAGGTTACCTCGATTGAAGCAGAAGTATTCCAACTCGCCTATGATTTCGCCGGCGGCGGGCTTTACGGCGTCGACAAGGTCATTCGTACAAAGGAACAGGCGGACCACAGCCTTCCGTATCTGCTTGCGGTGGCCCTGATCGACGGCGATGTAATGCCTGCGCAATTCAATCCGGATCGCATCATCAAACCCGACGTCCAGGCGCTGCTGAAGAAAGTGTCGGTCAAGCCGAACCGTGAGTTCACGGAACAATATCCGAAAAAGATGCCTGCCAAGATCACTGTCCGGCTGCGGGACGGAAAAGTGGTTGAGCATGAAGTCCAGGACTACCCGGGCCTCGCCTCCCACCCGTTCACATGGGAAGAGGCTGTTCAGAAGTTTGACACGCTTGTGACCGGCCGCATCGACGAAGGGCTATCTGGCGAGATCAAGAATGCCGTACGTTCGGTGGAAAACATCCAGGTGAGGGACTTGATGAAACTGCTCGGTTCAATCAGGGTAGCCAGCAAGACGACATCGTCATCGAAGGCAGCCTAAAAAACTGCAGAAGACAGATCACAAATACAAATCGCAAGACAAAAGGAGAGATTCAAATGGCAATTACATCCGACCGGGTTCGCGAAATCTTTAAGGGGCTTGAAAACGGCGACGGCGCCGCGTTCTTCGAACATGTGTCCGACAACGTGGACTGGATTGTGGAAGGGACCCATCCGCTCGCTGCTCACTACCTTAGCAAGAGAGCCTTTATCGAAGGCACTTTCGCCAAGCTGGCTCAGGTCCTTCCGCAGGGCGCGCAGCTTCATGTGGAGAATTTGATCGTTAAGGACGACCAGGCGGTAGTCGAACTTCATTCTCTGGCAACGGCGAAGAACGGCATGCGCTTCGACAATCGTTATTGCTGGGTAGTTTATTTCCGGGACGGATTGATCGTGCGAGTTCGCGCCTATCTCGACTCGGCGATGGTCGCCCGATTGTTCGAAGAGAATCCGATTGCATGATCGGCCGTATCTGCCTCCCTTTTCCGCCGCCCCTAATACCGATCCAACGAAATGGCGGCGTTCGTGATTGACCTGGCATTGTTTCACGCACTCAGCTTTTGAATTCGAAAATCGGTGGAGTAGCGATATGGCGAAGAAAGTTGCGGAACTGATGGTAGATGTCCTCTTGGAGGCGGGCGTTAAGAGAGTTTACGGTGTCTCCGGCGACTCGCTCAACGGTTTTACTGATGCAATACGTTCACAGGAGCAGCTCCAGTGGATTCACCTACGCCACGAAGAGGTCGCGGCGTTTGCCGCTGGCGCGGAAGCGCACCTTACAGGGCAACTTTCAGTCTGCGCGGGGAGCTGCGGACCTGGCAACTTACATCTGATCAACGGCCTCTACGACTGTCACCGAAGCCGGGTACCAGTGCTCGCGATTGCTGCACAAATTCCCAGTGGTGAAATCGGCAGCGGATATTTTCAGGAAACGCATCCAGAGCATCTCTTTGCGCAGTGCAGCGATTATTGCGAAGTGGTGTCGCATCCCGAGCAAATGCCTCGCGTCTTGGAAATTGCAATACAGACGGCAATCTCCCGTCGAGGCGTTGCGGTGGTCGTGATCCCCGGAGACGTCGCCCTCGAGGAAGCGACTGTCGCCTCGCCACGGCTTCTCTTTCCGCCGCCACAACCCACAGTGCGTCCTTCGGACGAAGAGATCGACACTCTGGCAGACCTTCTCAGTGGATCGAAGAAAATCACGATTCTGGCTGGGGCTGGCTGCGCGGGTGCTCATGCGGAATTGATCACCCTGGCCGGGAAATTAAACTCTCCGATTGTTCATGCGATGCGCGGGAAGGAATTCATCGAGTACGACAACCCCTTCGACGTCGGGATGACGGGCCTGTTGGGATTCTCGTCCGGCTATTACGCGATGATGAACTGCGACCTACTATTAATGATCGGGACCGATTTCCCTTATCAACAGTTTTTCCCAAAAGACACCAGGATCGTTCAGATCGATATCCGTGGAGAGCAACTAGGGCGGCGTACCAAGGTCGATTATGGATTCGTCGGGGACACAAAGGCGACGCTTAGAGCCCTCCTTCCAAAGCTGACACAGAACGAAAGCGACAAGCATCTAAAGGCTTCACTCGAACAATACGCGAAAGCGCGCAAAGGTCTCGACGATCTCGCCGTTCCAGGATCGTGGGAGATGATCCACCCGCAATATGTCGTGAGAACACTCGACGAGTTCGCGGCGGATGACGCGATTTTCTCCTGCGATGTGGGCACGCCGACGATTTGGGCCGCCCGCTACCTAACAATGAATGGCAGGCGCCGGCTGTTGGGCTCCTTTAACCATGGATCGATGGCGAATGCTCTGCCGCAAGCCATCGGTGCGCAAGTAAGTCATCCCGGCCGGCAAGTTGTGACGCTGTCTGGCGACGGCGGGCTTGCCATGCTCATGGGCGATCTGCTTTCACTTCGACAACTAAAAGCTCCAGTCAAAGTTGTGGTCTTCAAGAACGATTCGCTCGCCTTTGTTGAGCTCGAAATGAAGGCGGCAGG